>DHYN01000106.1:19425-33815 GCA_002414125.1 Ruminococcus sp. UBA5129
AAAGACTTTTCTGCAAGAAAAATTGTTGCTTTTTCATTTGTGGAAAACTATTGCATTTTTGCAATGGATATGGTATAATTATATTATAAATGTATAAGGAGACTTCATTATATGAACACTATAGACATAAGAACGATCAACGAGCGCATTTCACAGGATGCCGATGCTTTTGTGCGCGAATCGAATGAAGCGTACCTCGCAGAGCTTGCGAGGATCGCGGACGACATCGCCGAGCACCATCGCGAACGCCCCATAATCCTCGTTTCAGGACCGTCAGGTTCGGGAAAGACTACCTCCGCGATGATGATAGAAAAGATCCTCGATGAGCGTGGTATGGAGACCCACACACTCTCAATGGATAACTACTTTAAGCCGCTCACCAATACCGAGAAAAAGCTGCTCGCCGAGGGCAGGATCGACCTCGAGACACCTGCACGAATGGATGAAAAGCTTCTTGCCGATCAGCTCGGCTCGATCGCGCGCTGTGAACCGATACACCTGCCGATATACGATTTCAAGGAGTCCGCACGCAGCTTCCACAGTGAGGAGTTTGTCCGCAAGCCTGATGAGCTTGTTATACTCGAGGGCATCCACAGCCTCAATCCCTCCGTTATAACTGTGCCCGATGAGAATACGGCTCGGATCTACGTCAGCGTCCGCACTCGTATCTCCATGAACGGCACGCTTTTGCATCCGTCCAAGATCCGTCTCATGCGCCGCCTCATGCGCGACAGCATCTTCCGCAAGCGCTCCTTTGAGGAGACGATAATGATGTTCAAGTCCGTTGAGGAGGGCGAAAACAAGTACATCATGCCGTACAAATACCGCTCCGACTACGATGTGGATACATTCATGCCTTACGAGATATGCGCCTACAGACAGGGTCTCCTTGCAGATCTTGACGTGCTGCGCAGGTTCGGCGACTCAGTCGATGCAGCCGATTTCCTGAATGCAGCTCTCGAGCTTTCGGGCGAAAGGATCACACCCGATTCGCTTATATGCGAGTTTATCGGAAACGGTCAGTTCAATAGTGCGATACAGGGCGTCTGAGGACGTCCTTTTTCTTAAATAAAATTGGTATAAGCCGAGAGATCATACTAAAGGTTTTGTATAAAATGACTTTTTTTGGTGCTTTAAATTGTAAATTATATCAAAATCTATTGACATGAGTTTTTCTTTTTGCTATAATGACTTTATACTGTGTTATTATGCAAATTTTACTAAAGATATAGATCGTGACTCTCCGTTCCGCAGGGAGGTGAGGGGCACTCAGAAAAGATTATAAGGAGACGCTGCGGAACTGCTCCGCCGTGAATGACTATGAGTAATAAGGATCGATTCAAACGGCTTATCTCCGTTGTGGCGGCTGTACTGCTGCTCGGGATGCTCACCGGTGTTTTTGCGTTTATCTGGTACAGATACTACAGCGAGACGATCATGCTTCCCTTTTACAGGCGCGGAAACTGGACTCTCATCGCTATCTATACCATTATGACTGCCGTTTTCTTCAAGGCTTACGGCGGATTTAAGTTGGGCTATCTGAAAAAGACGGATATGTTTTACTCTCAGCTCATCTCTATGGCATGCGTGAACGTCATAACCTACTTTATCGTCAGCCTTATCGGACGAGATTTTATGTTCGGCACGCCTATCGTGATGATGATGTTCGCCGACTTTCTTGTGCTTGCTGTGTGGACGTTTGTCTCGGGAAAGATCTATTTTCTGCTCTATCCGCCGAGAAAGCTCGTGATCCTGTACGGCAGCCATCAAGCCGCCTCTCTCGTTTTGAAAATGAGTCAGCGTGTGGACAAGTATATGATCTGCGAATCGGTCAGCGTAAATGAAGAAACTGAAAAGATCCGCGAGCTTATCCTCAAATATGAGGGCGTTATCATATGCGATATTCCCGCGGAAATGAGAAACAAATTTCTGAAATTCTGCTACGATAATTCTATCCGTGCGTATATTGCGCCCAAAATTTCTGATATTATTGTCAGAGGCGCCGATGAGATCCGCCTTTTCGATTCGCCGCTGCTCCTTTGCAGGAATTACGGTCTCGATGTCGAGCAGGAGCTTGTGAAGCGTGTCTTTGATATTGTTTTCTCAATACTGCTGCTTGTGCTCACTTCACCGTTCATGCTCGCTGCCGCGATCGCGGTAAAGCTTTGTGACGGAGGTCAGGTGCTCTATAAGCAAACACGTCTCACAAAGGAAGGCAAGCAGTTCAAGCTGTATAAGTTCAGAAGCATGGTGGCAGATGCCGAGAAAAACGGCATCCCTCAGCTCTGCTCGGACGATGACAGCAGAATAACCTCGGTCGGAAAATTTCTGAGAAAGTGCAGATTGGACGAGCTTCCGCAGCTCATCAACATCCTCAAGGGAGATATGTCGATCGTAGGTCCGCGTCCGGAGCGTCCGGAGCTGACGGAGAAATACAAAAAGGAAATGCCCGAATTTGAGTTCAGACTCAAGGTGAAAGCCGGTCTCACGGGACTTGCTCAGGTGACGGGCGTTTACGATACGACACCGTATGATAAGCTTAAAATGGATCTTATGTATATCGAGAATTATTCGCTGAGAATTGATTTGCAGATAATCCTTATGACGATCAAAACAATGTTATTCCCCGGAAAGACAAATGCAGAAACAGAGGAACAGCTTTTCGGCGGCGAATTACAGAATAACAGAAAAGAGGAAACCCGATGAAAACAACAGCAGTCATCATGGCAGGAGGCAGAGGCGAACGCTTCTGGCCCAAAAGCCGAAACTCACGTCCGAAGCAGTTCCTTTCGCTTACCTCGGACGGTCAGACGATGATACAGAAAACCGTAAACAGACTCCGTTCGCTTGTCGATGCGGAGGACATATATATCGTGACCAATTCCGCCTATATCGGTCTTGTGAAGGAGCAGCTCCCCGAAATACCCGAGGAAAATATCCTCGCCGAGCCGTGTGCAAGGAATACTGCTCCGTGCATCGCATTCGCCTCTGCCGTCATAAGCAGAAAATATGACGATGCCGTTATGCTCGTGCTTCCCTCGGATCATCTCATCGGCTTTGAGGATATGTATATCTCTACTCTCAAAAAGGCTATCGAGGTGAGCCTCATCGGCAAAAATCTCGTTACGATAGGCATTACCCCCAATTACCCCGAGACAGGCTACGGTTATATCAATTTCGGAAGCGAATCGGGCAACGCTTATGCAGTCGATCGCTTCGTGGAAAAGCCCGATCTCGCTACTGCAAAGGAATACCTCGCATCCGGCAAATACCTCTGGAACAGCGGCATGTTCGTATGGAAGATATCTTCGATCATGGCTGATCTCAAGGAGTTTATGCCCGACATCTACGAGGGCGCGCTCCGCATCGGAGAGGCTTTTGGTACGGATGCTTACAATGAGGTGCTTGAAAGGGAATTTACCGCCTTTACAAGTGAATCTATCGACTTCGGCATCATGGAGAAGGCTTCAGATATATACACTATCCCCGGCAGCTTCGGCTGGGATGATGTCGGAAACTGGCTTGCTGTGGAGCGCATCAACGAGGTGGATGATGCCAAGAATTATATCGAGGGCAATGTCATATCAGTCGGCTCGGAGCGCACTACTATCTGCGGCGGAAAGCGTCTTATTGCGGCTGTGGGCGTTGAGGATATTATTATTGTCGATACCGATGATGCTGTTCTCGTCTGCTCGAAAAACAGTACTCAGGACGTAAAGAAGGTCATAGCTAAGCTCAAAGAGGACGGTATCAGCGACCTCGTGTGACAGCACGTATGAAAAATTGTCGTTTACTATATTTAAATTTTTAAGGAGAATAAAAAATGAAAAACGCACTTATTACAGGCATTACAGGTCAGGACGGCTCTTATCTCGCTGAGCTGCTCCTCGAAAAAGGCTATAACGTTTACGGTATATGGAGAAGAAAGGCTACCGTTGACTACGGAAATATCGCTCACCTCAAGGATAAGGTTCACCTCATTTATGCTGATATGACCGACCCCGTTTCGCTCGTTTCGGCTATGAGGATCTCTCAGGCTGACGAGGTATATAACCTCGCCGCTCAGTCGTTCGTTGCTACAAGCTGGGATACTCCTCTCGGTACTGCCGACATTGATGCTATAGGCGTTACAAATATGCTCGAGGCTATCAGGATCGTGAAGCCTGAGTGCCGCTTTTATCAGGCTTCTACCTCGGAGATGTTCGGTCTCGTTCAGGCTATCCCGCAGTGCGAGACAACTCCTTTCTATCCCAGAAGTCCTTACGGTGTCGCTAAGCTCTACGGTCACTGGATCACAAAGAACTACCGCGAGAGCTACAATATGTTTGCCTGCTCGGGTATCCTCTTCAATCATGAGTCTGAGAGACGAGGAATTGAGTTCGTAACAAGAAAGATCACAGACGCTGTTGCACGTATCAAGCTCGGCGTTCAGGAATATATGGAGCTCGGAAACATGGATTCAAAGCGTGACTGGGGTCACTCAAAGGACTATGTAAGAGCTATGTGGCTCATGCTTCAGCAGGATAAGCCCGATGACTACGTTATCGCAACTAACGAGACAAGAACTGTCCGCGAGTTCGTTGAGACAGCTTTCGGTCACGTTGGCATTGAGATCGAGTGGCAGGGCGAGGGTGTTGACGAGATCGGCATCAATAAGGCTGACGGCAAGACCGTTGTCAAGGTAAATAAGAAGTTCTTCCGTCCGGCAGAGGTAGATATTCTCCTCGGCAACCCCGAAAAGGCAGAAAAGGTTCTCGGCTGGAAGAGAGAGATCTCATTCTCCGAGCTCGTTGAGAGAATGGTGAAGAACGACCTTAAGCTCGTTCAGGACGAGATCAAGGTCAAGGAAGTTATCGGTTAATATGCGGTTCAATCAGTCGTCACGGCTGGTTGAGTATAAAAGGGCGAATAACCTTCGCCCTTATCTGTTTTTATTGATGAATATGTAAAGGAGCTTTCATCTTGAATATAGCTTTCGATGCATTGCCGCTGATAAGCGACAGGATAACGGGTATCGGCTGGTGCGAGGCAGGTCAGACTATGGCTCTCGCCCGTCTTTTCCCCGAAAATAAGTATACCTACAGCTTCTTCTCGCGCAAGGATGATCATATTAAGCTCGACCGCATAAAGCCGTTCGCAGGCAATAATATCGGCGTGAACCTTGTACACGGCTCAGGCTTCATTTACCGTACCGTCTCAACGTTCATTCCCGTGCCGTACAGCCGATATTTCGGCAAAAACGACGATGTTACGCACTTTTTCAACTATATCGTTCCGCCGAAGGTGCACGGGAAAACCGTTGTTACAGTTCACGATATGGTATATAAGGCTTTTCCCGAAACGGTTCGCGCGAGGACGAAATGTATGCTCGATATGGGTCTGAAAAGCTCAATGAAGCGTGCAGACCTCATTGTTACCGACTCGGAATTCAGCAGGTCGGAGATCCTCAAATATTTTCCGAAGCACGAGGGCAAGGTGAGGGTCGTGCCGTGCGGAGTCGATCTTGACCGTTTCAAGCCGTGCGATACTCCGGAACGCATCCCCGAGGTGAAAAGCTCGCTCGGTATAGAGGGTGAATACTTCCTATACCTCGGTACTATTGAGCCGCGCAAAAATCTCGAACGTCTCATTCAGGCGTATCACATATTCAGTCAGCGCAGCGGAGGCGATGTCCCGAAGCTCGTGCTTGCAGGCGGAAAGGGCTGGCTGTACGACAGCATTTTCGCGAGGGTGACGGAGCTTGGACTCTCGGAGAACGTCATCTTCACACAGTACATCCCGTCCGAGGACATGAATCCCCTTATGTGCGGAGCGATTGCTTTCGTTTTTCCGTCAATTTATGAGGGATTCGGAATGCCGCCGCTCGAAGCTATGGCGTGCGGAGTACCTGTTCTGGCATCTGATGCGGCTTCTCTGCCGGAGGTGACAGGCGAATGCGCAGTTATCTGCGATCCGTACAGTCCCGAGAGCATCGCGGACGGTCTCGAGAAGCTGAGCTCGGATGATACGCTCCGCTCAGATCTCGGCAGACGCGGCTTTGAGCGTGCTCAGAGCTTTACATGGGATAATTCAGCGAAAATATTATATAATCTGTATAAGGAGCTTTTCTGATGCTCAGGATCTTACAAGTCAACAAGGCGTATTATCCGCATGTCGGCGGTATAGAGAGCCTTGTCAAGCAATACTCCGAGGAGCTCGGACGCTTTGACGGCGTTGAGGTGAAAACGCTCGTTTGCCGCGAGGAAAGGGGAAAGACTTACCGCGAAACGGTTGACGGCGTTAGTCTGACAAGAGCCGGAAGTCTCGGAACTTATTTCTCGTGTCCGCTGTCGCTTTCGTTTATAGGGCTTTTCCGCAAAATGGCGAAAAATGCGGACGTGGTAGAAATACATGTACCGTTTCCGCTCGCCGATGCGGCACTGCTGCTTTCGGGATTTAAGGGCAGAGTTGTCGTTGCGTGGCACAGCGATATTGTAAAGCAGAAGAAGCTCATGCTCTTCTATAAGCCCTTAATGATGTACATGCTCAGACGTGCGGACTGTATCATTACCGCTACAGAGGGGCATGTGAACGGCTCGCAATACTTGCCTCCGTTCAGAAAAAAATGCACGGTCGTCCCATACGGCATCACGCCCGAGGACTACCTTTCGATAGAAAGAAAACCGTTCCTTACGGAGCGTCTCACCGACAAAAGCCGTGTAAAGGTGTTTTTTACGGGCAGACTCGTTTATTATAAGGGTGTCGATGTGCTGCTTAAGGCTTTCCGTATGGTGAAAGGCTGCGAGCTGTTTATTGCAGGCACCGGAGAGCTTGGAGATGAGCTGAAAGCCTATGCAAAAAGGTGCGGTATCGAAAAAAAGGTTCATTTTCTGGGATTTCTCCCCGATGAACAGCTCAGACAGGCTTATGCGGACTGCGATATTTTCGTGCTGCCGTCTGTTGCAAGAAGCGAGGCGTTCGGGATCGTTCAGCTTGAAGCTATGGTCTACGGGAAGCCTGTTATCAATACCGAGCTGCCGTCGGGAGTGCCTTATGTCAGTCTGCACGGAAAAACGGGTCTGACCGTTCCGCCGTCCGATGCAGGGGCGCTCGCAGGCGCGATAAATCTGCTCGCTTCGGATGGGGAGCTGAGAAAAAAACTCGGAAATGCCGCGGCAAAGCGCGTTGAGACGGATTTCAATGAGAAGAAGGTCATAGAGCGCTTGCTCGGAGTACTTAACGGGTGAGTGCATCATCAAATACGGGAGGCTAAAAAATGAAGGCTTTGATAATAGGAGGTGCAGGCTTCGTAGGAGGCTACCTCATTAACGAACTCGCCTCGAACGGCTATGACGTTCATGCAACATGTCTGCCGAACGAGACCGTGATAGGGCAGTGTACCGCGCATTCGCTCGACATCCTCGACAGGCACGCTGTTTCGGCAGTTTTTGACAAACTTCGTCCCGATGTGGTATATCACCTTGCGGCGCAGAGCTCGGTAGCTCTGTCGTGGAAAAAGCCTCAGCTCACAGCCGAGATCAACGTTATCGGCTCGATAAATGTACTTGAGGCGATGCGTGAATGCGGATTCCCGATGAGGCTCATACTCATCGGATCGGGCGAGGAATACGGCTTCATACGCGAGGATGCTTGTCCGCTAAACGAGAGCGAACCGCTCCGCCCGGGCAATATCTACGCAGCCACAAAGGCGTGTCAGGGAATGCTCGGAGAGATCTATTCGCGCGCTTACAAGCTCGACATCATAATGGTGCGCGCATTCAATCACTCAGGTCCGAAGCAGATGCCGGTATTCGTAATATCGGACTTCTGCAAACAGATAGCAGAGATCGAAAGAGGTATGCGTTCGGCTGAGATAAGTGTCGGAAACCTCTCGGCAATGAGGGATTTCACTGATGTTCGCGATGTGGTGAGAGCCTACCGTATGCTCGCGGAAAAGGGAGTGAGCGGCAGGACATATAATGTCGGCAGAGGCAGTGCGGTGAAGATCGAGGAGATACTGCACACTGCGCTCTCGCTCGCGAAATGTCCTGTCAAGGTGAAGCAGGATGCCGCAAGGATGCGTGCATCCGACATCCCGATAATCGAGCCTGATACCTCTGAGATATTCCGCGATACGGGCTGGAGAGCTGAGATCTCAATGGAAAAAACGATCGCGGATACCCTCGACTATTGGCGTGAAAATGTTTAAGGAGGATGAAAAAATGTCGGAGCTTAAGCTTACAAACGATAAGATAAAGGCATATGATGCCGAGAAAAAGGCTTTCAGTACGGGCAAGAACCTTGAAGCCTTCGGAAATGCTCAGAACGGAGTCAATGAGCTGCTTGCGGCAAACATAAACGACCTTATCAAGAGGGTATGTGCCCTTGAGGACGAGCGTGTTCGCCATGCGGAGGCAATGAAAAAGCTTGCCGAGGAGCTTTCGGCTTTCAAAGCGGAGCTCGACCGCCTGCGTCTCACTGCAAAGCTCAATGCCGGTGCGATAGAGCGCCTCACAAATGCTCAGAGGATCGCCGATTCCGAGTCATCCTCGCAGAACGTATAATGGTCTGATATGCGCATTTTGTATAGAAAATACGTCAACTAAATACTTGACTTTGTCCTCTGATTTGTATTATAATATATTTGGACATTTTTTACCCATACTGACAGATCAACAGGGATCTATGCGAGCATGGCTCCCTGTTCAATTGCTATTTATCGGGAAGGAAAGAAGGTGTATTTATGGATCTTGCTGAAAGGCTTATGGAAGAGCTTGACTGCCGCGTTGCCTTTGAGATACCGATATTCGGAGGAATACCTGTTCCCGAATCATGCGTTATGACGTGGATCATCATGGGAGTCCTCGTGCTTGTCTCGATCATACTCGTCAGGCGAATGAAAACCGTTCCGACAGGTACTCAGTGTCTGCTTGAGATCGGCATCAACTGGCTCAACAATTTCTTCCTTGAGATACTCGGTCCGAAAGGAAAAAAATATCTGCCCATACTCGAGACGCTTATTATATACATAGGCATCTCGAATGTTATCGGTCTGTTTGGTCTGCGTCCGCCGACAAAGGACTTCAACGTGACCGTTGCCCTCGCACTTATCAGTATCATTCTGATACAGTACTGCGGGATCAGGGAAAGGGGCATCAAAGGCTGGGCGAAGAGCTTCAAGGAGCCTATGGGACTCATGCTCCCGATGAATCTGCTCGAGCTTATCATCCGTCCGCTGTCGCTGTGTATGCGACTCTTCGGAAATGTACTCGGCGCTTTCGTTGTAATGGAGCTTGTAAAACTCATCGTTCCAATCGGAGTTCCGCTCGTGTTGAGCTTCTACTTTGACGTGTTTGACGGTCTTATACAGGCATATGTATTTGTGTTCCTCACCTCGCTCTTTATGTCCGAGGCTATGGAAGAATGATTTTCGGAGGTGTATTATGGGACTTATCGCAATCGGTGCAGGAATCGCCGTGCTTACGGGTATCGGCGCAGGTATAGGAATAGGTATCGCAACTTCTAAGGCTGCCGAGGCTATTGCCCGTCAGCCCGAGGCAAAGGGCGACATCAACAAGGCGCTCCTTCTCGGATGTGCGCTGGCTGAGGCAACTGCTATCTACGGCTTCGTTATCGCCCTGCTTATCATCCTCTTCCTGAAGTGAGGTGGAATGTATGTCAGTATCGTTTATTAGTATTATTATCGCCTTTTTATCGGGCATTTTCGGAAAATTTTTCCTTTAAGGCAACACCGCACAATGCTTGTGCGTGAGATGCCTTAAAATATTCTTGAATCACGGAGGTATAAATTATGGGACTTATCGCGATCGGTGCAGGAATCGCCGTACTTACGGGTATCGGCGCAGGTATAGGAATAGGTATCGCTACATCTAAGGCTGCTGAGGCTATCGCTCGTCAGCCCGAGGCAAAGGGCGACATCAACAAGGCGCTCCTTCTCGGATGTGCGCTGGCTGAGGCAACGGCTATCTACGGCTTTGTAATCGCCCTGCTCATCATCCTTTTCTTAAAGTAATCCACACATAGCGGAGGTATAGATATGGGATCTATCTCATCGGGCGCTGTAATGGCGTCTGTATTCGATGCTGCTGCGGAGCTTGGTATTGTGCTTGCCGCTCCCGAGGCAGAGGCTTCTACCGAAAAGGCAGGAGACGAGTCCGAGCAGAGCATCCTCAAGGTTAAAATCAGCAGCATTGCTTTCAATATCGTCAATATCATCCTTCTTGTCATTCTCTTGAAGATATTCCTCTTTAAGCCCGTGAACAGGATGATGGAGGAGCGTACAGCTTCGATACAGAACGACATAGACAGTGCAAAGAAGTCCAAGGAGGAGGCTGAGGCGATCAAGCAGGAGTACGCCGATACCATCTCTCAGGCTAAGGACGAGGCTCAGCAGATAATCGCAAGAGCCCGTGAACAGGCAGCTTCCGAGAAGCTCGAGGTGATCCGTCAGACTCAGGATGAAGCCGAGCAGATCATGGCTGATGCAAATAAAACTATTGAAAACGAGCGCAAAAAGTCGATGCAGCAGGCTCAGGCTGAAATAGCCGACCTCGCTATCGCTGCGGCTTCAAAGATCATCGGCGAAAATATGGACGATTTCAAGAACCGCAAGCTGGTTGACGACTTCCTTTCGCAGGAGGGAGCGGACAAGTCATGACGGATGTATTGAAGAACTATATGAACTATCTTTCCAACCGCGAGATAACCAAGGAGACAGCAGCTGAGGCTAAGTATGTACTCGCTTCGTGTGCAGAGCTGCCGGAGACACTCTCTAACCCTGTTATCACCGAGGAGGAGAAGCATAATATCATCACGGAGCTGTTCCCGATCGAGCTTCAGCCGTTCGTTGAAATGGTCTGCGATGATCACAACGCGGAGCTCCTTGACGAGACCCTGAGCGAGTATATCAATCTCTGTATTGAGAAGCTCGGCAGCATCAGAGCTGTAGTGAGATACGTCACTCCTTTAACAGGCAATCAACAGCAGGAGCTTGAGAACTTCATTATGGAGAAGTTCGGAAAGAACCACGTTGAGATCGAATACCGTAAGGACCCCGACATCATCGGAGGATTCATCCTCAGCGCAGGCGACTATGAATACGACCGCAGCTACCGTGCAGGCATCAAGCAGATGCGCGAAGCGCTTATGCATAAGGCTGCTCACTATAATGATGAGGCTAAGTCCGCAAACCGCGGCTTCGGCGAGAAGGACATCATTTCCGTACTCAAAAGCGAGATCAACGATTTTGACAGAAAGTCCGGCTCGACGGAAACGGGATTTATCACCACTCTCGGTGACGGTATCGCAAGAGTATACGGAATGAACCACGTTATGTACGGCGAGCTTGTGGAATTTGAGACGGGCGTCCGCGGTATCGTCCAGAATATCGAGGAAAAAAGCATCGGTGTGGTTCTCCTCGGAAGCGATCACGGTCTTACGGAAGGCTCGATCGTCACACGTACCGGCAAGCGCGCAGGCGTAGGCGTGAGCGATGCTCTGCTCGGACGCGTTGTCGATGCGCTCGGTTCGCCTATCGACGGTCAGGGCGAGATAGCTGCGGAGGATTACTTCCCCATAGAGCGTGAAGCTCCGGGCGTTATCGACCGTAAATCGGTATCTGTGCCGCTTCAGACAGGTATTCTCGCTATCGACTCGATGTTCCCTATCGGACGCGGGCAGCGTGAGCTTATTATCGGCGACCGTCAGACGGGTAAGACCGCTATCGCCGTTGATACTATCATAAATCAGCGCGGACAGGACGTTATTTGCATCTATGTGGCTATCGGTCAGAAGTCCTCTACCGTAGCACAGGTCGTTAATAATCTGCGTAAGTACAAGGCTATGGACTACACGATCGTGCTTTCGGCTTCTGCAAGCGATCCTGCACCGTTCCAGTATATAGCACCCTATTCGGGCACGGCTATGGCTGAATATTTCATGTCCAAGGGCAAGGATGTCCTCATAATCTATGACGATCTCTCGAAGCACGCCGTTGCTTACCGTGCAATGTCACTGCTCCTCCACAGACCGCCGGGACGTGAGGCTTATCCGGGTGACGTTTTCTATCTCCACTCGAGACTCCTTGAGCGTTCGAGCCGTCTTGACGATGAGCATGGCGGCGGTTCAATCACGGCTCTCCCCATAATCGAGACACTCGCAGGTGACGTTTCTGCTTATATCCCGACAAACGTCATCTCAATCACAGACGGACAGATCTTCCTTGAGAGCGAGCTTTTCTTCTCGGGCGTCAGACCTGCCGTAAATGTAGGTCTGTCCGTATCGCGTGTAGGCGGTGCGGCTCAGACAAAGGCTATGAAAAAGGTTTCGGGAACGCTCCGTATCGACCTTGCACAGTTCCGTGAAATGGAGGTATTCACCCAGTTTTCATCGGAGCTCGACCAGTCTACCGCCGACCTCCTCGACCACGGACGAAAGCTTATGGAGCTTCTCAAGCAGCCGCTCTATTCACCTATGCCGCACCACGAGCAGGTGGTTCTTCTGTATGCCGCTTCCCACGGCTATCTGAAGGATGTTCCGCTCAAGGAGGTGCGCACGTTCTGCAAGGAGCTTATCAGCCATATCAACACCTATGCTCCAACGATCTTTGATGAGATCGACACCACTAAGGCGCTCAGTGACGAGCTCGCCGAAAAGCTCGATCTGGCTGTCAAAGACTTCAAGGAATAGGCGGTGAGCGCGGATGCCCAATATCAGAGAAATACATGAGCGTATTGAGAGCATCAAGCAGATACTCAAGATCACCAATGCCATGTATCTTATTTCATCGTCAAAGCTCAAAAAGGCGAGAAAGGCTTATGAGGATACCTCTCCTTATTTCAAAAAGCTTCAGGAAACACTCAGCGATATTCTCGTGCACACCCCCGAAACGCGCCAGAGATTTTTCGATAAGCGTGCCAATATCCCGATCGAAAAACGAAAAATGGGCTATATCATCATCACTGCCGATAAGGGTCTTTGCGGAAGCTATAACCATAATGTCCTGAAGCAGGCAGAAGTCGAGCTGAAAAAGGCTTTCGAGAACAACTGCTACCTGTTCATTCTCGGACAGGTCGGCAGACTCTATTTTCAGCGTCGGAACAACGATATAGACCACTCCTCGATCGACGGAGAATTCATCTATACTACGCAAAATCCCACGCTTTTCAGAGCAAGGGAGATCGCCGAGACGATACTCGAAAAGTTTGTTAAGAAAGAGCTTGACGAGGTGTACCTAATTTATACGGGTATGGACGGCAAGAACAATTTCGAGCCTAAGACAGTCCAGATACTTCCGTTCAAGAGAATACATTTCGGTCTCGATAAGGACGGCAGACTGAAAAAGCTCCCGAAAGCGGAGTTCACTCCGTCCTCAAGGGAGGTTATGAACTACCTCATCCCCAACTATGTGAAGGGACTTATCTATGGCGCAATGGTAGAGGCGTTCTGCTGTGAACAGCAGGCTCGCATGACGGCTATGGATGCCGCTACCTCGAGCGCAAAGGATATGATAAAAGACCTGTCGCTGATGTACAACCGTGCCCGACAGGCAGCTATTACTCAGGAAATTACCGAAGTCGTAAGCGGTGCGGACGGTGTTGCAGATATGTGATAACACTAACCGTCTCTTTCGGCACGAAAGGAGTTCCAAATGCAAAAAGGCAGAATCACTCAGGTCATCGGACCTGTAATAGATGTCGAGTTTTCTGACGGCAGACTTCCTATGGTCAGGGATGCACTTACGGTCGAGCTTGACGGCAAAGAACGTGTGCTGGAGGTCGCTCAGCATATGGGCAACCGTATAGTCCGCTGCATTATGCTCGCTACCAGCGAGGGACTGGCAAAGGGTATGGAGGTCAAATCCACAGGCTCGTGCATCAAGGTTCCGGTCGGCGAGAAAACACTCGGAAGAATGTTCAATGTTCTCGGCGAGCCTATAGATAAAAAGGGCGAGGTGGATGCCGAGGAGCAATGGGAGATACATCGTCAGGCTCCGTCATTCCGCGATCAAAGCCCTGTTGTTGAGATCCTCGAAACGGGTATCAAGGTCATCGACCTTCTCGCTCCGTACGCTAAGGGCGGTAAGATCGGTCTGTTTGGCGGCGCAGGCGTCGGAAAAACCGTTCTCATTCAGGAGCTTATCAGAAATATCGCCACAGAGCATGGCGGCTATTCCATATTCACAGGTGTCGGAGAGCGTTCCCGTGAGGGCAACGACCTCTGGAACGAAATGCAGGAATCAGGCGTTATCAATAAGACAGCTCTCGTTTTCGGTCAGATGAACGAGCCGCCCGGATCGCGTATGAGAGTCGCTCAGACAGGTCTTACAATGGCTGAGTATTTCCGTGACCGCGAGCATAAGGACGTTCTCCTCTTTATCGACAACATCTTCC
>DHYN01000106.1:33838-34926 GCA_002414125.1 Ruminococcus sp. UBA5129
CGTCCGCCGTTGGCTATCAGCCGACTCTCGCTACGGAGGTGGGTGAGCTTCAGGAGAGGATCACTTCCACGAAAAACGGTTCTATTACGTCGGTACAGGCTGTATACGTTCCTGCCGATGACCTCACCGACCCTGCACCTGCTATCACGTTCGCTCACCTCGATGCTACGACCGTTCTTTCGAGAAAGATCGTTGAGCAGGGTATTTATCCCGCAGTAGATCCGCTTGAATCAAGCTCGCGTATCCTTGAACCGAGTGTCGTGGGCGAGGAGCACTATAACGTTGCCCGCCGTACTCAGGAGCTGCTTCAGAAGTATAAGGAGCTTCAGGACATCATTGCTATCCTCGGTATGGAAGAGCTCGATGAGGAGGATAAGCTTGCGGTATACCGTGCGAGAAAAATACAGAAGTTCCTCTCTCAGCCGTTCAATGTAGGCGAGGTGTTCACCGGTCTTAAGGGAAAGTATGTTCCGCTCCATGAGACGATTAGAGGCTTCAAGGCTATCATCGACGGCGAAATGGACAGCTATCCCGAGGCGGCATTCATGATGGTCGGAACGATCGACGACGTTATCGAAAAGGCTAAGCAGCTCGAAGCCGCTGAGGACTGATAAGGAGGTGCATCATGGCTAAGACCTTCCACCTTGATATTATCGCAAGCGACAGAGTTTTCTTTCAGGGCGAATGCGAGCATCTTGTAGTCACCGCTCTTGACGGTCAGCTCGGTATTCTCCCGGGTCATGAGGCGCTCGTTACATCGCTCCCCACAGGCGAGTTGAAATTCTTTGCGGATGGAAAGTGGCATCACGCTGCTATTTCCGAGGGCTTTATGGAGGTAATGCCCGAATTTGCAGTGATCCTCGCTGACCACTGCGAGCTGCCCGAGGAGATCGACATCGTCCGTGCAGAAGCAGCTAAACAGCGTGCGGAGGAGATGCTCAAGGGTAAGCAGTCGATCATGGAGTATTATCATACTCAGGCGGCGCTCAACAGGGCGATAAACCGACTCAAGCTCTCACAGAAAAATTTCAAGTGATTTCCGGTAGCGGCATTTACTTTTTTGTAAGCAATATCGAGGCGGTATCGGG
>DHYN01000106.1:35113-36236 GCA_002414125.1 Ruminococcus sp. UBA5129
TACCACTGATCAAATAATGCTTGACAAATCATAAAAAGTGTGGTATACTTAACACAATGCTTTAAAGTGATGCAGTGCAAAAGCCGCTGCGGCACATAAATTCAATATAAGGAGCTATTAAAATGAAAGAAGTATCAAAGCTGCTCGATTTCAGACCCGATATAAAGGTCGTGGACGCTACTCTTCGTGACGGAGGACTCGTTAATGATTTCAGATTCTCCGATGATTTTGTAAAGGAGCTTTATAATGCAAACCTCCGCTCGGGAGTCGATTATATGGAGTTCGGCTACAGGGCTGATAAGGAAATGTTCGATGTGAATGCTTTCGGACCGTGCAAGTTCTGCGATGACGATTACCTCTACTCGATCGTTGGCGAGAACAACACCGATCTCAAGGTGGCTATCATGGCTGACGTTGGACGCTGCAACTACAAGAACGATATTCAGGACAGAAGCAACAGTCCTGTCGATCTGGTTCGCGTTGCAACCTACCTCCACCAGATCCCGACTGCCGTTGACATGATCGAGGATGCTAAGAAGAAGGGTTACGAGGTAAGCTGCAATATCATGGCTATCTCAACGGCAAGAGAGTCAGATATTCAGGCAGCACTTGACATTCTCGGCAAATCGCCTGTTGATGTTTTCTATATCGTTGACAGCTTCGGTTCGCTCTATCCCGAGCAGATCGCAAGAATGGCTGCACTTTACGGTGAATTTGCCGATAAGTACGGCAAGAAGCTCGGTATCCACGCTCACGACAATCAGCATCTTGCTTTTGCAAATACTATCGAGGCTGTCGGTGACGGTGTTGATTGGCTTGATGCAACTTATTCCGCTATGGGCAGAGGTGCAGGAAACTGCGCTATGGAGCTGCTCCTCGGATTCCTCAAGAATCCCAAGTACAACGTTTACCCGACTCTCCAGTTCATCGAGAAGCACATCAACAAGCTCAGAGAGGACGGTGTCGTATGGGGATATGACCTCCAGTATCTCATGACAGGTCTCCTCAATCAGCACCCCAGAACGGCTATCCAGTTCACCAAGGAAGGCAGAAAGGATTACTCTGAATTCTACAAGGAGATCATCTCCCAAGAGTAACGGCGAAGCTGCCGCGCACATTTCGT
>DHYN01000083.1:0-2702 GCA_002414125.1 Ruminococcus sp. UBA5129
GTCTGAGCCGTGGCGATCTGAGTGACTGCGGTACTATCATTAGGGCTTTCCGCTATACCGATACGCTTATTATAACTCCAACTAAAACTTATGACCTTTCAGATAAATTTGATCGCAAGTTCTTTGAAATGGAACTCATGAGAGGAAATGATTATCTCGAATACATAAAAGAAATTATGATGCGAGGACGTATCGCTTCCGTGAGCGAAGGGAATTTTATAGGATCTGTTCCGCCTTATGGATATGATAAAGTCAAGATTGGAAAATCATATACACTTGTTCCAAATTCCGAAGCCGATACCCTGCGCATGATATTTGAATTGTGTGCTAACGAAAAGCTCGGCACAACGATGATCGCCAATCGTTTGAATGATCTTGGGATCAAGCCGAGAAAAGCGCCTTACTGGACTAACGCTTCAATTCGTGATATTCTGCATAATCCCGTCTACATAGGCAAGATACGGTGGAACTGGCGAAAAACTATCAAGAAGTACGAAAACGGAGATATCATTACATCACGTCCCAAGTCTGATCCGGATTCATGGATGCTTGTTGACGGAAAGCATGAGCCTATTGTAACAGAGGAGTTGTTTGAAGCCGTTCAGCAGCGTTTTGGAAATACTCCACGTTCCAAAGCGAGTCATGAGCTTGTAAATCCGTTTGCCGGACTGATCCGCTGTCAATGCGGAAAAGCTATGGTGCAGCAGGCGCAGCGCAAAGGGATACAAACCAGAATCCATTGTCCTCATCAAAAATACTGCGGAAACAAATCTGCTTCCTGCTCCGATTTGGAGCAAGTAATAATCGAGGCTTTGAATAAGATTATCATAGATTTTAAATCAAAGCTTAACGATGATAAGCCTGAATACAACGTAAATTCTGAGATAATTAATAAGCTCTCTAAGGAGCTTAATGCGCTCGAAACCCAGCAGAACAAACTTTATGATCTACTGGAACAAGGAGTTTATACAAGCGCTGTCTTTGTAATGCGTAATGAAGCCCTCGCAGAAAAAAGAAAAAAACTCGAAGATACTCTTGCAAAAGCTAAGGAGTATTCTCAAGCCGCTGTCAATTATCAAGAGATGATCGTTTCCCTCTCCGAGGCTGTAGGTGTTATCCAGAATCCCGATATATCTCCTAAAAGAAAAAACATCTTACTCCGATCTGTAATCAAAGAAATTGAATACAGCAGAAAAAAGGACGATTCACGCAGTAACTATAATCCACCGATTTCTATTTCTATCTCATTGAAATATTGACGTATATCATTAATGTGCTGATTCTTCCGTTCCTATATCGGTAAGCAACCCTTTTACCTCGGCATAAGGCATCGAAAAGCGCTGATTAAGATATCTCAGCGCTGCTGAAAGCTCTCCGTCAGGACCACCGAGCTGATCTATGATAGCTCTTGCAAGCTTTGGATTGGGGTTTTTGATGTTTACGGGATACTGCAATTTTTTCTCATACTGCCACATACGCTCAGCTCCTTTCCCACGGCCACGGTTCATCTATCCAAGCCCAGTGATTGCTGTCACTGCTCTGCTCTGGGATCAGCGGACCATATTTCTCGTTGTACTCTTTTATCGCAGCATCTCTGAGCTTGCGGTACTTCTCGAACATATCAAGAGCCCGGCGGCAACTGGGATGTGTATCGAGATAGAGATTCAGCTCCTTTAACGTGAAGCTGTATTTCTGCACCTTGTTCATCAGAAGTTTTCTCTCATTCATTCATGCCACCTCCCGAAAAAGGGAAATTCAGCTCAGGGAACAGCGTTCCATGAGAGAGCGCCTCATCCTCGGTGTAGACTTCTCCCCACTGCTGATACGGCACATATGCCNNGGCAGGAAATTTATTGGTGCTGCCGTTATTTCCGCTGTTCATAGGCGGTTGCCGCAGCATTGACTCACGCTCTCTCAGAACCATTCCGTCCATATTATCAAACAGATCAAAGTTCATGGTGATACTCCTTTCCATGCGGTTTTCTCCGCATGGTTTATTGTATTCACTTTGATTCATTTGGGTGAACTATCCGTATTATACCAATTCTCTTAATTCCGATAGATTTGATCTATCGGAATTAAGCCGCCGCAGGTGACGCAGAGGATCGTAGCCTGCGTAGCAGGCGATCCAAAAATCCAATTATCTATCAGATTTTTGTGGATCAGTATTACTCCTCAGTCTCAATAACGACCTCACGGTAAGGCACAGGCGTAGAGAAAACGATCTGTGTTGAAGTATTCCCGTAGCATTGGAGCTTTCCGATAAAGGAATCGAGATCCTGAGTTGTGGGAAAAGCGACCTTTATCAGCATCGAATAATTGCCCGTAACACAACTGCACTCGATCACATTTGGGCACTTCTCAATAAACGGATAGAACTCATTCTTTCTTGCCGCAGGAAGCTCGAGGCTGATAAACGCCGTAATGCTGTAGCCGAGCTTCTGACGGTCGACCTCCACGTTATAGCCGTTGATTATCCCTTGATTTTCGAGCTTTTCGATCCTTGACGAAACCGCAGGTGCAGAGAGATAAACTCCTGCTGCGAGATCCTTCAGCGGTGTACGGGCATTTTTTTGTAAAAGTGCAATAAGCTGTCTGTCAATCTTGTCCATATCAATTCCTCCGTAAACTATAGCAAACGACAAGATCTTTTGGCATTTGCTATTTGCCGATCCGCACAGAGCACGCGTAAGCATGCGGAT
>DHYN01000083.1:2763-5267 GCA_002414125.1 Ruminococcus sp. UBA5129
CAGGTATCTGTGCCTCATTGCAACATAATTCTATTTCATATTATAGCACTTTGCAAAATCGTTTGTATGAACATAGTGTGAACATTCTGTTAATTTCACTGTGCCTGCTGACCCTCGGGATTGCCGATCACCTTCACCTTAGCCATCTTGATAGACTGGAGATTTCTCTGATAATGGAGCTCCGTATCGGCAAAGACTCTCTGAGCGTATGCAGCGGCAGTCTGCTGTATCTTCTTTGATGCAGCCTGAGCCTTTGTGAGCATATCAATAGCCTTTTTCTTAGCCTCGACCACGATCGCCTCGCGCGATACGATCTGAGCCGCACGCTCCTCAGCCTTACGGATGATAGCCTCGCCGTTGAGCTTAGCCTCATTGAGTATCCTCTGGCAGTCAAACTCTATCTTCTTAGCCTCTTTTAGCTCGTGGGGGAGATTCAGGCGCACATCGTTGATGAGCTCACGCATACGCTCTCCGTCAACGAACTTTTTGTGTGACATAAAGGGAACCGAGCCTGCCTTGTCGAGAAGCTCGTCCATTTCCTCAAGGATTTCATCAATACTCATATTATTTACCTCTCCTTAATCAATCTTTCTTTAATATCTCCAAGAATAGCTTCGGGAACAAAATGGCTGATATCACCGCCGAAATAGGCGATCTGCTTAACAACACTCGAGCTGAGGTACATATTTTCCGCAGCCGTTGTCAGGAATACCGTCTCAGCTCCCTCATAGAGCTTCTTGTTCGCGAGAGCCATCTGAAACTCGTACTCAAAATCGCTCACCGCGCGCAGACCCTTTACGATAGCGCAAGCCTCAACACGCTTGACATAATCGGCAAGAAGCCCGTCAAGAATGTCGATAACAACGTTGTCGAGTTCTTTTGTAACAGCCTCAATCATCAGCATGCGTTCGGTAGCTGTGAAGCTCGGCTGACTTTTTCCTGCGTTGCGCGAGATAAGCACGATCACCTTATCGAAAAGCTTTGAAGCACGCGTGATTATGTCGAGGTGACCAAGCGTAACGGGATCAAAGCTTCCAGGGCACACTGCAATTCTCCTCATCAGGACTCATCCTCCTCATCATCAGCCTCAGAGCAGAAAATCGCTGCATTGATCCTGCTGTACTTGTAGATCTTTCTGAGGTACATTCCCTCGGGAGCTGTCGGAGGCTCGGCATCCGATTCGTACTCACATACTATCAGACCGCCCTTGTTGAGCTTTGCGGCTGCCATAGGGAGAACGCGGTCGATATGACCGTGCCTGTACGGCGGATCGAGGAAAATGATGTCGAAGGTACGCGCGGTGAGACTGATGTAATCGAAGCTGTCACGGCTTATGACCTCCGAATATTTATCGAGCTTAGTCTTTCTGAGATTATCGTTGACGGATCTGACAGATTTCGGGGAGCTGTCCACAAAGATCGCGTGTTTTGCTCCGCGGCTGAGAGCTTCTATCCCGAGCTGTCCGCTTCCTGCGAAGAGGTCAAGCACATATCTGTCCTCAAGCTCAAACTGGATAGCGGAGAATATACCCTCCTTGACCTTATCGGTCGTAGGACGTACATCTAACCCCTCAGGTGCTGTCAGCACAGTACCTCTTGCGATACCCGTAATAACTCTCATATCATCACTCCTGCCTCATACGATATTATTCTAATTATACTATATAATTCTTAAAATGTCTATATTTTTTCCTAAAGATAGGCACTTTCCAACAAAAAAACACGATTTGGTTTGGTGGAAATGTCTAATGTCAATATATCGCCTCAAAAGCCTTTTTCAGCGTATCTGCGGCGATTATCTCAATATCATGCGACCTCCTGTCGATGCTCTTCATGCACTGATACGGGATAACACAGCGCTTAAAGCCCATTCTTTCAGCCTCATTGATGCGCTGAGAGACGTGCGAAACGGAACGTATCTCTCCGCCGAGACCGATCTCTCCGAATGCGATCAGCTCCTCGCCGATCGGCTTGTCCATGATACCCGAGTATATAGCCATTGCGACTGCAAGATCTCCTGCCGGCTCGTCAAGACGAAATCCTNNGATAGCAGGTCCAAAGGTCATGGAGCATATCGTGGATGCGGTGCTGTATTTTGAGGGCGAACGCCACCAGAGCTACAGGCTTCTGCGTGCGGTGAAAAACCGATTCGGCTCGACAAACGAAATAGTCAAGACGAAATCCGCCGACAATGTTAAGGTACACATCAAGACTTCCCATGTATATCCCGAGGCGCTTCTCGAGAACGGCAATTATGATGTTCAGTCTGTTGAAATCAAAGCCTGTGACCATTCTCCTCGGCGCTGAATAGCTCGTCTTTGCGGCAAGCGCCTGAACCTCCGCAAGTATCGGTCTGCTTCCCTCGATTATACACGCCACACACGTTCCCGAAACGTTGTGCGGACGACCTGACAGAAGCATCTGCGACGGATTCTCGACCTCCGCAAGACCCCTGTCGATCATCTCAAAAACGCCTATTTCGTTTGTCGAGCCGAATCGGTTTTT
>DHYN01000083.1:5316-6262 GCA_002414125.1 Ruminococcus sp. UBA5129
CATGACCTTTGGACCTGCTATCGCGCCGTCCTTGTTCACATGTCCCACTATTATAATAGGTATCTCGCGCGTTTTGGCAGTGTACATGAAAAGATTGGTGCACTCTCTTACCTGCGTGATGCTTCCGGGACTTGAGGTGATGCGGCTGATGCTCATGGTCTGTATCGAGTCGATGATAGCGATGTCGGGAGCACAGGAGCTGATCGTCCCTGCGATAGCCTCTGCATCGGTTGATGTGAGGATATAGAGGTTCTCCGTGTCTACGCCAAGTCTCTCAGCACGGAGCTTGATCTGACGTGCGGACTCCTCTCCTGAGACGTACAGAACTGAGTGCTCCTCACCTAAAAACTGGCATATCTGAAGAAGAATGGTACTCTTTCCGATACCCGGTTCGCCGCCGAGAAGAACGAGCGAGCCCTTAACAAGTCCGCCGCCGAGCACGCGGTTCAGCTCCGAGAGTCCCGTATCATAGCGCACATCATCGTCAACTCCGATGTCCTCAAGCTCGAGTATCTTCTCGGAAAGATCTTGCACTCCCGAGGAAACCGAACGTCCCGATGCGGGCGAGTTCTCCGCAAGCTCCTCCTCGAAGCTGTTCCATGCGCCGCAGCTCGGACACTTGCCGTTCCACTTTGACGACTCATAGCCGCATTCCGTGCAGGTATATATGTATTTTGATTTAGCCATTTTAATTCTCCGATCGTGGATATTGATTTGCAGGCGCTCGATCACGAAGTTTGTTAAAGCAACACCGCACAAAGCACGTNNTACGACTTTGTGCGGTGTTATCATTATTGTGGATCATTATTATATCCGTTCGGATTATTCTTCTGCCAGTTCCACGAATCGCGGCACATATCGGCAAGCGTCTTTTCGGTTTTCCAGCCGAGCAGCTCATACGCCTTGTCTGCGTTTGCGTAGCTCTCGGCGAGGTCGCCTGCACAGC
>DHYN01000083.1:6317-7460 GCA_002414125.1 Ruminococcus sp. UBA5129
GTGCCTGTTCCAAGATTGAATATCTCAGTACCGATATTTTTGAGAACATACTCGATAGCCTTCACATGACCCTTAGCTAAATCTACTACATGTATATAATCGCGGCGGCATGTTCCGTCGGGAGTATCATAGTCATTGCCGAAAATAGTAAGTCTCTCTCGTCTGCCGACAGCGACCTGTGAAACGTACGGCATCAGATTATTCGGGATACCCTGGGGATCCTCGCCTATCCTGCCCGACTCGTGTGCGCCGATGGGATTGAAGTATCTGAGCAGTACAACAGAGAGCTCCTATTCAATCTTGGAACAGGCACNNACAGCCGCAGCATCGGTAAGGATCTGTTCCATCATAAACTTAGTCCAGCCGTAGGGGTTTGTACAAGTTCCGCGCTTCATCTGTTCGGTGTACGGAACGGGGTTCTCCTCACCGTAAACTGTTGCGCTTGATGAGAAGATCATCCGCTTCACACCGTACTTTTCCATGCATTCGATAAGAGATAGCGTGGTGTCGATATTGTTGCGGTAATAGAGGATAGGCTTGCTTACCGACTCGCCGACTGCCTTAAGACCTGCAAAGTGGATAACTGCATCTATACTGTTGTCTGCGAAAACCGTCTCAAGCTTATCCTTGTCCTTTATATCGAGCTCATAGGTCCTGACCGAGCGTCCGCTGATCTCCTCGATGCGTTTTATAACCTCGGGACAGCTATTGGAATAGTTGTCCGCGATGATAACATCATATCCCGAAGCAAGAAGCTCAACAGCCGTATGCGAGCCGATATATCCTGCTCCTCCGGCAAGTAAAATTGTACTCATAGTAAAATTCCTTTCGATGCTTTATCTTATCTTAGCGCCAACGGGAACACTGTCATCCACGAAGATGACTTGACAACCGTCCTTGGTGTCAGCGGCGCAGATCATACCGAAGCTGTCAACACCGCAGAGCTTGCAGGGTTTAAGATTGGCGATAAGCTGTATCTTCTTTCCGACCAGCTCCTCGGGAGCGTAATACTGAGCGATTCCCGAAACGACCTGTCTG
Source organism: Ruminococcus sp. UBA5129 (assembly GCA_002414125.1). GTDB lineage: Bacteria > Bacillota > Clostridia > Oscillospirales > Ruminococcaceae > Ruminococcus. The sequence continues at coordinate 7,356 of DHYN01000083.1, forward strand.
CCGCCCATTCCGTCATCAAGCTGTAGACAGAGAAGCTTCTTGGACTTCTTGACCTTTTCGCACGAGATCACCTTAGCGACTCTGATCTCGATCTTGGCAAAATCG
>DHYN01000083.1:7533-7714 GCA_002414125.1 Ruminococcus sp. UBA5129
ATTCTCGGCGTCAATACGGGCAAAGAGCGGTACGGGTTCACCGACAGACTTTCCAGCCTCGAGTCCGCCGAACTTCTCGATGCTCTCGAACGTGCGCTGCTCCGCACCGATCTCATCGAGTATCTTCTCGGCAGTTTCGGGCATGAACGGAATGAGGATAACGCCGAGGAATCTTATAGTT
>DHYN01000083.1:7747-13610 GCA_002414125.1 Ruminococcus sp. UBA5129
TTTGCGAGAACCCAAGGAGCAGTCTCGTCAATGTACTTGTTCGCACGGCGCGCAAGAGCCATTATGGCTTCCATAGAATCAGCCATGCGGTATTCGTCCATATATTTTGCCACGAGCGCAGGCATATCGACTGCGGTGTTAATAAGCTCATGGTCTACATCGCCGTGCTCTGTAGGCGGCATGATCTTTCCGTCAAAATACTTCTTGGACATCGCAACCGTTCTGTTCACGAGATTTCCGAGAGTGTTTGCGAGATCGGAGTTATAGCGCTCGATCAGCGATTCGTATGTGATAGAGCCGTCCGAGCTGACAGGCATTTCGCTGAGCAGGTAATACCTTGCACCGTCAACGCCGAACGAATCAACAACATCGTTGGCGTAGATAACGTTTCCGCGCGACTTGCTCATCTTGTCCTCGCCGAAAAGTATCCAGTTGTGACCGAAAAGCTTCTTCGGAATGGGAAGTCCGAGTGCGTGAAGCATGATAGGCCAGTAAATCGAGTGGAATCTCATAATATCCTTACCGATAACGTGGCAGTCGCACGGCCAGTACTTCTCGAAAAGCTCGGACGAACCGTCGGGGTCGTAGCCGAGTGCGGTGATATAGTTCGAGAGCGCGTCTATCCATACATAAATAACGTGCTTGGGGTCGAATGTAACGGGAATGCTCCATGTAAAAGTGGTACGCGAAACGCAGAGATCCTGAAGTCCAGGTTTAATGAAGTTGTTGAGCATTTCCTTCTTTCGGCTTTCGGGAACGATAAAATCGGGGTGCTCCTCGATGTAATCCTCGAGCCACTGCTGATACTTGGATAATCTGAGGAAGTAAGCCTCCTCATTTGCAGGCTTGACCTCGCGTCCGCAGTCGGGACACTTTCCGTCAACGAGCTGTGACGAAGTCCAGAAGCTCTCGCAGGGAGTGCAGTAGAGTCCCTCGTATGACGACTTGTAGATGTCGCCGTTCTCGTAGAGCTTGTTGAATATCTTCTGAACCACCCTTTCGTGCTGTTCATCGGTAGTTCTGATGAAGCCGTCATAGGAAATATTCATGACAGAGCAGATGTCCTTGATCTCACCTGCGACCTTGTCAACGTGCTCCTTCGGGGAGATACCCTCCGCCTTTGCAAGCTCCTCGATCTTGAGACCGTGCTCGTCCGTTCCTGTGAGGAAGAATACGTCATAGCCCTGCATACGCTTGAAACGTGCCACAGCATCGGTAAAGACCACCTCATAGGTATTGCCGATATGAGGCTTCTTTGAAGCGTAAGCTATCGCGGTAGTTATATAGAAAGTTTTTTTTGACATAGCGTGTCACTCCATTCTTAAAACCTGTCCGCATCAAAATTATGCAGGCAGATCCTTAGTATAATATATCTATTATACACTATTTTTTTGGATTTGTCACGCTTTTTTTCAAAAAAACTCTTGAAGGCTCCTCATGTAGGGTGTCGGGAAGTTTATAATCCCAGTGCACGGTAGTCCTCGCGGCTGAAGCGGTGGTATGAGATCATCGGACCCTCAACAGTCAGGCAGTAGAAGCAGTCATCGGGAACTCCGTTCTCAAAGTAGCAGAGGTAGTCGAACTCGTCGTTATCCACCTGCTCGATGTGCGCTTTGTCAGAATATCTGCGGAAGATGCCGAGTATCTCATCGAGGCTCTTTCCCGCACCGACTGCCTTGATGAATTCCCCAAGGAATTTCGGCATTGGTATCTCGTCCCGGATATATCTTCGCAGCTCCGGTGAGATAGTGAGACAGAACACATCTCCGACCGAGGACAGCTCCGTGCGCCCAAGCCTTTCACTGAGCGCGGAGCAGAATCCTCCGAGCACGCCGCCCATTTTCTCGGCAGAAAGCTCCGTACCGAGGATGTGGTTGAGCGTGGAGAGCGTATAGTTGAGTGTCATCGGCGCATCATCGAAGCCGAGCTTCGCATGAGCCTCCTGCACCGAAACGATGAGATGCTTTTCAAGCTTTGCAGTGTCCATAAAAATGTCCTTTCATGTTATTTCGGAGCTGCATCTGTCCGCATATCCTGCGGCACAGCACATCGCCATAGCAAATACGCCCACAGCTCCGCCTAAAATCAGTCCTATAATAAATCCGAGCATGATCTACCCTCCTTTATTATATAGTATGCCCGAATAAGATTATTATACACGGTCGATCGCACAGACCGTCAGCTCTCCGCCGCTCACCGTGAAGTGAATGTCGAGATCGGCAAACCTCATGCTGTAAATTCGCTCGGGATCGTCCTGATAAGACGGGCGCGGATCCTCGGCGAGGCAGTCAATAACGGTTTCCCGCTTATTTTCGGGTATCAGCTCTATCAGACCGTCATCAAAGATCACGCTGAGACGGTAGTCCGTAAATTCATCCGCATATCCTCCCACGGCATCAGGATGCGAATCGGCAAACGGAAGATACGGCTTTATATCGTATATCGGAGTCATATCGAGGAGATCTGCTCCCGATACTATGAGAACAGTACCGTCAAGCCTGTCATTTTCCGTGCGCAGGAGCTTTACCGAGGACAGTCCGAGAGGATTTGGTCGGAACGGCGAACGGCTCGCGAATACTCCGATACGCCTGTTTCCTCCGAGACGCGGCGGTCTGACTGTCGGAGACCAGCTTTCTCGATGCGACTTTGAGAAGTCAAATATAAGCCACAGATGCGAGAAGCCCTCTATACCTCTCAGCGCCTCGGGGTCGCGGTACTGCGGCAGAAAAACTATCCTCCCCTCAAGTGACGGAACTCGTCCGCTCTGGCGGGGAATGCCGAATTTCTCGGGGAAATCCGTCCTGATGTATGCTATCGGTCCAATATCCATAAGCTGCTCAGCTCCTATGCGCTTCACGGTATTCGCTCGGGGACATATTCTCGGAGCTTTTAAAGCGTCTTACAAAATAATTATATGTGGAATAGCCGCACTCACGGGCTATATCGGTAACGGTCATATCGGTCTCAGCGAGAAGCTTCTTAGCTTTTTCGAGGCGAAAATATATCAGCTCCTCGATAATGCTGCATTTGAAATAATACTTGTACATCTTTTGCAGATAGCTTTTGCTGAGATAGAGCTTTGAGGCGATCTCGCTGATGCTCCAATCGTACTCGGGATGCTGCATTATGTCGATGCGAAGGCGGCATATCCTTTCAAACTGCGGATTTGCTCCCTGATCCTCATGCGAATAGGAATGAACGCGGTTTACGGCTGCATTGTGTATCAGTTCACCAAGCTCGCCGAAGTCACACGGCTTTCCCGTGAACGTTCCGAGGGTAAATGCCGTTCCGAGATCGCTCCCGTGTTCAATGACGCAGGTCTCGAGGCGCAGGCGAATATCTCCGAAAAGCTCCTCAGTGCGGTTCGGGAGCGCAGTAAGCACACCGAAGCAGCCTGCAGCAACAGCTCCGCAAAGCTCGCCGTTTTTAAGCGCAGACTGAAGTATAGCGGCAAAATTGCGCAATGCCTCGCTGACCGTTTCTCCGCCGCAGCGATAATAGCTGTTCTTCAGCTCGGGAAGCTCGATGTGAATATATGTCACCTCACTGTCGCTGCCGAGTTCACTGAGCTTTCTTTCACAAGCCGAGAAAAATCCGCTAAGACCAAGCAGTCCCGTAAGCGCATCGCGCGCCGACAATGCTTCAAGGCGTTCCATACGAACTCTGTCTCGGCTGCGGTTCAATACTCCCTGTAATGCCACGTTGAAATACTTTATCCACTGAGTATAAAGCTCGCTGTACGTTATCGGAGATTTTCCGAACGAAACAGCGCTGTAGCCGAAGCAATTACCGTTGCAGCCGAGGGGAAGTATATAATACGCAGCAGGATACTTCCTGTCGGAGAGCAGCTTGTCGAGCACCGCGCAGGTATCGGGAAAACGCTCGCTTCCGTAGCTTCGGTCGGTTATCGACTTGCTGTAGCTGATCTGCATCGNNGTCGGCTCGTCCACCGAGAAAGTAAGCCTGCGTGAGCTGTCGCTCGCGAGTGCGGAGACAAAGCGTTCTGTGAGACAAATACAGAATCGGTTCATCCTGTATATCAGATAGGTGTAGTTGTCAACGGCGTCTATCAGTCCGTCAAGGGTATCGGCGTTTGTCAGCGAGACGAGCATATCTCCGCTGTAAAGCTTGGCGCCGAGATCCTCGTCCATTTTTATCCGCCGCTGAGTGCCGTGCAGAGGACGTATCTCCTCGATACAACCGCAGCTCCTGCCGATACGGAGACTCCCCTCCTCGCCGATAATCTTTGGGGTGACCCTGCCTGTTATTATGCGGCATAGCTTGCGGACGGCTTCCGAACCGAGACGGTGATTCGGGCGGTGATATCCCGTGATCGTCGGATTGATACGGTACGAGTCGATCGAAGCGTCAAAGCCCGTAACAGCGATGTCCTCGGGCACGCGCATACCGCCGCTTATCAGCCTTTCTGTGAGACTTATCGCCATGACATCGTTTCCGCAGACTACGGCATCAGGCTTTTCAAGCTCGCCCCGCAGGATGCGCTCGGCAAGACGGACGGGAGCCTGCTTCCAGAAATCACCATAGAAATAGCAGCTCTTGTCGTATTTCAGCTTGTGCTTTTTCATGGAAATGAAATATCCGTTAAGGCGTTCCTCCGATATATCAACGTCTTTCGGACCTGTCAGACAATATATCCTCCTGCATCCGTGGACGTTGATGAGATGATCGACTATCTCCTCAAAGGGTGCGCTGTCATCGGCTGAGATAGTGTCAAATTCCTCGTGAAACTTCTGATCGAGCAGCACTACGGGCTTTCCCGAACGGATACAAAGCTCGTCAATATGCCTGCGTATCTCGTCACCGCCGAAGGAATTCCTGTTGTAGATGAATCCGCTGAATCTGTCCGAGAGTATCATGTCGAAGATCGCCGCCTCGGAAAACGAGCTCTCATCGTAATTGAAGAAGTTGTTCACTGCCGAGATCACCACGACATCGCATGACGACCTGAAAGCCTGCTCGATAACTCCGCCAATGATGTCGCGCTGAAACTCAACATAGCAATCCGCAGTTATAACGCCGATGAGCATCCTTTCACCCATAACCTTTCCTCCCCTCGTGATCTCATATTACTGTGTGCCGAACAAAAATCCCCCCGAACCGTTTTCGGGGGAATGATGTCATATTTCGATCGTGAGCTTTTTTTGCTCATTTGTCTTATCGGCGATTCTGAAGAGCTTGACGGTGAGGATAAAGAGCAGAATAAAGTTCACGATAGCAAGATACTCGTGCTTAAGAGTCGTGATATGGAAGAGATACTTTATCCAGCCGAGCAGTCCGACAACGTTCACGCCGAGAGTGATGAGGACGTCTTTTCCTGTGAGAGCCGAGTAAGCAATGCCGAAGAAGCAAGCGAGATAGATGTATCTGTCGTGCATTCCCGGGAGGAAATATACGCAGACGAACGTGCTCCAGAACGCGAGCATCAGATACGCGGACTTGTCCTCGATCTTGTGATAGATGAAGTAGCAAGCCGCTGTACCGAGTACCGTCAACGTAAAGAAAATGCCCATTTTACGGAACATTTCGTAGTCGCCCGTAATGATGTTGTATACATTCGGACAGTCTACGGTGAGAAGCTTGTAAAGCTTTGTCTGTGTCGAATAGATCTTGAGCGTTGCCCAGAAGCCTCTTCCTGCGATGATCGCAGGCATTACAAAGACGAGGTATGTAACGGGGATCGCAAGGAAATACTTTATGCTCATTTTCTTTGCCGCAAAATAGTAGATCATTATAACGGGGAGAACGAATACAGCCTGCAGCTTGAATGCGAGGGCGATGCCGAACATTATCATCGAGCCGAGATATTTCTCCTTGAAAAGAAGCATAAAGCAGAGGAGCATCT
>DHYN01000083.1:13616-17600 GCA_002414125.1 Ruminococcus sp. UBA5129
ACGTATAGATACCGTCGCACTGACCCCAATACGCCGAGTCGATGAACGAGACAGGCGAAAGGATGACAAGCGAATATATCAGCAGACTGCGCATGGATATACGTTCCTTTTTGTCAAAAACGATCAGATCTATCGCTATCGCAATAACGAAGTCGAAAAATATCGAGAACCATTTCACCTCATAAAGGTCGTTCCACGAGGTCTTGGCGACAATATTGAGGAACAGCATATACGGGACATTGTATTCTCCGATCTCCTGTCCGATGCCCTTGAGACCGTCAAATTCCCCGAGACTCTTTATCCAGCGGCTCAGGAAGTAATACCAGTCGCCCGATTCGTACTTCAGGAATGCGCATCTCAGCAGGACTGCAAGAAAGGTCACAGCCGCAAATCCGATCACCAACACATTTCTTTGAATAAAGTCTATCACAGCGGTCTCCGCTCTGCACGGACCGCCATTGAGCCTTACTGCGGCAGCCGCCTGCTTTGGTTCAGAGCTTCCCGAAGCGGGCTTTCCCGAGGCTTTCTTTTTTTCGTCTTTCACTTTTTTCTCCTTTATATTTCGTATAACACTGCCTCCCATATCCGACAGTTGTAGGATGTGGGAAGGCTTGATACTGGTGCGCCTGACAGGAGTCGAACCTGCGCACATAGCGTCGGAGGCTACTGCTCTATCCACTGAGCTACAGGCGCGTATTTTGTACAATCAATGGTAAAAAATGAATAAAACCATCAGCATTTTTCACAAACCGATAATGCAAATATAGTCAAAAGCGGCAAAAATTCATACCGCTATTAATATTATAGCAAAAACTCTTGAATTTTGCAAGTACTTATGATATAATTATAAAAGAATTTTTAAGAAAATTTCAAAAAGGAGGGGAGAAAGGCTTGGATGAATATATCTACTTAGTCATTGCGCAAACAGGTACGGGAGTGGCTAAATTTTTCAAGCTGCTGACAAGAAAGCCGTATAACCACGTTTCGCTGGCACGCGATGTTGATTTGTCGGAAATGTACAGCTTCGCTCGTACATACAGTCCCTTTCCGCTTCCCGCAACGTTCAACCGCGAGATCGTAGGCAAGGGTACTCTCGGAAAATTCGATTCCATACCGTGCGAGATCTACCGCATACCTGTTACGCAGCGACAGAAGCAGATATACGATGAAACGATAGACTACTTCAACAAAAACCGCAACGTTTTTTCGTATAATATACTCGGACTCATTGCCGTATACCTAAACATCGAGTGGAACAGAAAGAAGAATTTTCTCTGCTCGCAGTTCGTGGCTTACACTATGGACAAAATCGGCATCGAGCTTGAAAAGCCGTTCTGTCTTTACATACCCGATGATTTCAGAAACTTTCCAGGTGCAGAGCTTGTATACTCGGGCGAGCTAAATGATTTCTATTTCAGAAAGAGAACCGTAAATATGCTCAATACCCACTGATGCTCCGATAAGCCAGCGAAGCTCCTCGGGCGTCACGAGATACAGCGCGAAATAGAGCTTGCTTTCAGGCATCAGACCGCTTATACTGCGGCTCGCCGATGCTCCGCAGACACTCACGTCAAGCGTATCGCCGACAACCTTTACCGAGATCGGCTTGATGTGTTCGGCGGTCAGCTTATTGCGCGAATTCGTATATACAATAAGAAACATCCATAGACCCGTAGTCACGATGAGGTACATAAGTATCATCATGACTGCGGGCTTTTTATTTTTTGTACGCATTTTTTACCTCTTCAATCCGTTCAGCGCATTCGCAAGCGACTTGCCTATGAGCTGTCCGGAGTACTGTACCTGCTCGAGAGTATTTCCGTGCGAGCCGACCTCTATGAGCAGACTTCCCGTGGTGAGATCCTGATTGTACTTTCGGTAATCAAAGAGTATCGGCCGTGTGAGTCCGGGGTTTTCCCCCTCGAGATACTGCTGGAAATACGCTGCAAAGCGGAAATTATTCATATAGTTCGGCATCCCGAGCGAGCCGTTGTCACAGCCCGAGATTATCATCACCTGCGCCGCTTCCCTGCCGTCTATCTCTACTACAGGCTGATAGGCGTTGCCGTTTGAGGAGATAGCATCGCGGTGGATGTCGAGCGCCACCTTGATCGATGGATACTGCTTCAATATAGGCTCGATAGTCGCCCTGCTGCGCGCATATGAACCGTTGTAGGACGGATAATCGTGTATCTCCGTTGCATGAACAGCGCCGATCCCCGCCTTTGCAAGCTCACGGCAGATCTCGTCACCGACCATAACCATATTCTTTGTCGGATCGGTGGTGCGGTAATTGAACTGCGCATCGCAGAAATCACGGACATACGGCTCAAAGCTCTCTGTCGTGTGAGTGTGGTATATCAGCACTTGGGGCTCGTCTGTTTTAGAGATGGTAAAATCGGGCAGATACCTCGTCTGCGCGATCAGCTCTTCGTTCGGAACGGTCGTCTGGTTGTTCACCTGACCGCATTTTTCAAGGTCAAAATAGACAGTTCCAGAGAATTTTCCGTATGTGCTGCGGATTATCCGTCCGCCCTGCACCCACTCGTCCTCCTTTGGATACGGCTTTGCTCCCGGATCATCGCTGATTATATCGAGCGGACTGATTACAGCCGTCGCTTCATCTTCAGTCTCCTCGGCAAAACCATAGCCCTGCGAGAGGATCTCCTCATCCGAGAGGATCGAGCCGTCCTCGCCTCGGTAGGTGTGATCTGTCCCCTCGGCGCTTGAGGCATGTACCTGTGCCGAGCTGCTGCGTTTTATGGCTAAACTGTCCGCACGGTCGATCGCCGCTTGCGCACATGGTATCAGCCATGCCGCAGCGAGCGGAAGAATCACCAGTCCGCCAAGCTTTGCCGCACCCAATAGCTTTCGTTTTTTGTATCGTGTCATACTGTGTCACCTCTATGAGTCGATAATATTATCGCTCCACCAACTAAACCTTGCTGTCAATATTCGTAAGAAATCCAATTTCTCGGAGTCTTTTGTCAAGGCGGAGCAATAACATTCAACTATATTATATTGCAAAGCGATGCGGTTAATTCGCATTTCAAAACTTTTTTCAGCCGTGAGACAGGCATTATACATTATTCGCCGACATATCCTTTGATATACGGGTATATCTGAATATCCACCTACGAAAAAAGGAGCTGATCTCATGTATGAGTGCTGCAATGTAAAACGATTTTTTCGACTTCTTATTCTCGATGCCATTATCTTTGGAATGTGCCTTATCTTTTTCTACATCGGCAAAACGATCGTATTCTCAGCAGCAGAGGAGGACGGAGGTATTCCCATGCCTGCAATAATGTACCACAGCGTATGCAACAATGAAATCAATCAGTACTCGGTGACTCCGTCCCAGCTCGAAGCCGACCTCAAATACCTCTCCGAGCACGGATACAGCGCGGTTTCCGCTGAACAGCTTGTCATGTATACGCGCGGAAAAGGCGAGCTTCCTGAAAAACCGGTGCTCATCACGTTTGACGACGGCTGCTACAACAACCTCTCGCTTGCGCTCCCTCTTCTTGAAAAGTACGATATGAAGGCAATAGTTTCGCTCGTCGGCAGCTACACCGATAATCTTGCGCCGAACGATCCCCACAACGACCGATATTCCTACCTCACATGGGAGGACGCTTCCGAGCTGACAGCCTCGGGACGTGTAGAGCTTGGCAGCCACACATACGATATGCACTCCAACAACTCGGAACGAAAAGGCTGTTCGCGAAACAGCGGCGAGAATATCGCGGATTACACCGAGTCACTCGGCAGAGACATAGGACTCATGCAGACTGAGTTTCTCGAGAATCTCGGACAGCTCCCGATCGTTTTTGCCTATCCGTTCGGACACATCTCCCCCGAGGCTCTGCCTATACTGCGCGAAAACGGCTTTCTCATAACACTCACCTGCTACGAACGCCCTAACCGCATCACACGTGATCCGAACTGTCTCTACGGCATCGACCGCTATAACAGAAGCGT
>DHYN01000083.1:17646-19342 GCA_002414125.1 Ruminococcus sp. UBA5129
TTTTGCGTTATTGTGATTTTACCATGCAATACAGTACACTGTGCTAAGACCAACATTTTCAACCGAAGATACATCCGCTGACGAGCTTTCGCTTTTCTTGCGGTCGATCTTGCCGAGACCCGAATTCTCAACAACATACTCGAAGAAACCATCGAAGCTCTTATAGCCTGAGCTTTCCCAGAATTCATCGTACTCCTCGCCTCTGTATACCTCGAGGTAGTCGGGAAGCTCGCCTGTTTCGTTATACTGCTCGATAACCTTGTCAGCCTCGCCCGAGAACTGCACGATAGCCTTAACATGCGGCATTGCAACTGCAACAACTATCGAAACTGCAACCACCGTGATGACCGAGAGGATGACTCCCGTAATAGCCATTCCCTTGCCGCCTCTCTTGGTGGCAAGCGAAATGATACCGAAAATAAGTCCGATAACCGCAAAAACAACGCCGAGACCATAACAGCAGCAAAGAAGCAGACTGAGGATACCCATGACAAGGGCTGTTATAGCAAAACCCGTACGACCGCTCTTGGGATTAGGGTCATAGCCGTTCATATCATTGTAGATCATGTCTTCACTCATAATTATTCTCCTTTAATAAGTTGTTTCCCACAGCCAGTTGCGAAGCTCAAGCTCCTCAAGGTCGTAGGGAGTTTTCTGATAGACACAGTAGTTGAGCCAGTTCGAGAACATCAAGTTCGCGGTACAGCTCCACTTCATCTCGGGACTCTTTGACGGGTCGTCATTCGGGAAGTAATTATACGGTACCTGAATGTCGATCCCCTTGGCAACATCGCGGAAATACTCCTGCGCGAGAGTATCGCGGTCGTATTCGGAATGACCTGTGATGAAGTACTGTCGTCCGTTCGTATTGGCAACTATGTGTACTCCCGAAAGCTCGGAATATGTGAGTACCTTAAGCTGACGCACCCTCTCGATGTCCTCACGGCGAACCTCTGTATTTCTCGAGTGCGGAACGAGGAACGTATCGTCAAAGCCCTTGAGCAGCAGGCAGTTGCCGACCTCTGCTCTGTGCGGAAATATACCGAACATTTTCTGAGGAAGAGGATACTTCGGGATGCCGAAATGGTAGTAAAGTCCTGCCTGAGCAGCCCAACAGATATGGAGCGTAGAAAACACATGGGTTTTTGACCAGCTCATGATATTGCAGATCTCGTCCCAGTAGTCTACCTGCTCGTAGTCAAGCAGTTCAACGGGAGCGCCTGTGATTATCATGCCGTCATAGCGCTTGTTTTTTATCTTGTCAAACGTGGTGTAGAAGGAATCGAGGTGTCTCTGCGAGGTGTTGCGGTTATTCGACTCATGCGACGCCATTTGCAGAAGCTCGATATCGACCTGAAGCGGAGTGTTGCTCAGGAGTCTCAATATCTGTTCCTCTGTCTCGATCTTCTTGGGCATGATATTCAGGATCATCACTCTGAGAGGACGGATGTCCTGATGCTCAGCCTGCTCGCTTGACATGACAAATATGTTTTCTTTTTCAAGTGTCTTATATGCCGGAAGCTCCGACGAAATACGGATAGGCAATCACTTTTCTCCTTTCAAAAAAATTCGATATTACCGTACCCTTAATTATACACCATTTTCTAAAAGATTTCAAGCTTTTTCTCAAATTTTTCTTCAGCATCAGCTTTTACCTATTTATATACTATATCGAGACGGTATCGGGAGGCTCTGC
>DHYN01000083.1:19427-22848 GCA_002414125.1 Ruminococcus sp. UBA5129
AGAAACTCATCTTTTGACAAAGATTCGGAAACAAAGACACCGATAATATCTCGAAATATCATAATAATAAATAATGTTTCTGTGTGACACTGCATAAAAAATATTGACATTGTTAAAAAACTGTGATATTATTAAAATAGGTAAAAAGGAGCTCTTTTCACAGACTCCGGCAGAATTGGAGGAAATTATTATGAGATTCAAGAAGCTGATAAGCGCCATAACCTCGCTGGCGCTCTCTGTTTCTGTCTTTACGGGACTCGGCTCTTCTAAACCCGAAAAGACGATCACCGCGAATGCGGCAAGCACCTATTACAAATTCGACTTCGGAAACGGCGGCGTTGCGAACGGCTATACCGGCGTGAGCGCTTCAACGGGCTATGATGCGGGACGCGGCTACGGCTTCTCGGCAGGCACGAACGTTGCTGACGTAAGCGCATCGGGCTCGGGAGCTCTCAGCGACGCGGTACAGTTCAAAAACTCGACATCTACAGGCAGCTATACGTTCTGTGCGGATGTCCCGAACGGTCTCTATCAGGTCTCGGTATGGCTCGGCAACACCAACCGCACAAGCGTTGCGATCGAGGGAATGTACCAGATCATGAACATGACCGGAAATAACGCTTATCATACGCTTCAGGTTCCGATCACGGACGGACAGCTCAATATCTGCGCATGTGAGGGCAAGGCAGGATACGCTTTCACAATGTCGGCTCTCGAGATAAAGCAGATCTCATCCGACCCCACAATGAAGCCGACTATCTGGCTCTGCGGAGACTCGACCGTATGCAACTATTATCCTCTCGACTCAAGCGCACAGGCAGGTTGGGGTCAGATGCTCACCGACTATATCGACACAGGCAAATGGGAAGTAAGAAACATGGCTACGAGTGGACAGTTCGCAAAGGGCTTTCTGGATGCAGGACAGTTCACTCCCATTGAAAAATACGGAAAAGAAGGCGATATTTTCGTCATTTCGATAGGCATAAACGATACCAATTACTCCAATGCTACAGAATACCACGATGTTGTTACCGATATGGCAAAGCGTGCTATGGCAAAGGGAATGCGCGTACTTCTTGTGAAGCAGCAGGGAAGAAACGGCGACTGTCAGAGAAATCCGCTCCTTACGGGACGCTGGTTCGGCGCAGAGCTTGACAAGGTCGGAAGCGAGCTGAATATCGAGGTAGTCGACCTGTTCAATATGTGGCAGAGCTACTGTCTCACAAAGTCGGCTGATGAGGTTTCGGCTATGTACCTGACAGACGGTCTCCACCCGAACAGAAGCGGTGCATCGGTGCTCGCACAGTTCATGTCGGAAGCGCTTACAGTCCGAGAGCAGGGCGATGTTATGGACGAAGCGGCTGACTACATGTTCAGGAATGTCAACAGCGGACTTTACATGGAGGTAGCTGACGGAACGACAGCGGCAGGCACGAACGTTCAGCAGTGGGGTGCGGATTCTCCTGCGGCTCACAATACATGGCACGTCAAGGCTTCTTCAGACGGATATTACTACATACTCTCGAACCTCGGAGACGAGAATACATATTTCCTTGACGTAGACTACGGAAAATCGGCGAACGGTACTAATATAGGCATTTACACCAATACGGGAGCTGATGCTCAGCTCTTTAAGTTCCTGAAGAACGATGACGGCTCGTACAGGATCGCCACAAAGGTCTCGAACGATAAGAGCGTGGTCGAGGTAAAGAGTGCTCTCACCACAAACGGTGCAAATGTTCAGGAATGGGAGAGCAACGGCGAGAATTGCCAGCGCTGGATCGCCGAAAAGGTCACATATCCCGTTCCAGTGGTAACAGAAGCTCCGACCACACAGTCTCCCGCTACTCAGCCTCCGACAGAGGCAATGAAGATAGTACTCGGCGATGCGGACTGCGATGGAGCGGTGACGATCAACGATGTTATCAGCGTGCTCATTCATGTTGCAAACCCCACCAATTCAAAGCTCTCTGCAAACGGACGCTCCAATGCCGATGTATATCAGCGCGGAGACGGCATCAGCGCAAACGACGCCACATTAATACAGATGCGCCTTGCTTCGATGATAACCTTTGACGACATCGTGATCGAGCAGCCGCCCGAACCGACAGAGCCTCCGACAGAAGCGCCGACAGAAGCTCCCTCGCCGCAGCTCTATTACGCAGTCGATGCAAGCTGGGAAAACGGTGTTACCGAGACGACAAACTCAGGCTATAAGGGAACAGCCTACATAAACCTCGACAATAATACAACAAGCAATATCACATTCACGGTCAATGCTCCTCAAAAAGGCAACTACCTCGTTACGATACGCAACGCCAACGGTTCTGCCAACGACAGAAAGATGCGTGTTGACGTGAACAACAACTCCGAATACTGGGTACAGCCTTTCCTCACCACAGGCGCATGGACTACATGGCTCGACCGCGGCATCGTGCTTCCGCTCGAGCAGGGCGCGAATACGATCAAGTTCAGCTCGCTCACAGCGGAGGGCGGTCCGAACTTTGACTATATCATCGTTGAGCTTACCGATGAGCCGATCGCAGAGCCGTATGATCCCTCTCAGGGCGGCGGAAATATCACAACGGATAACCCCGTGCTCTATATCGCGAGCGATTCCACGGCTCAGAGCTACCGCGAGAGCTATGCTCCTCAGCAGGGCTGGGGATACTTCCTCGGAAACTATTTCACCGAAAATGTATCGGTCGCCAACCACGCTATTGCAGGACGCAGCTCCAAGAGCTTCTACGACAACGGCAGACTCCAGACTATCCTCGATCAGATAAAGCCGGGCGACTACCTTCTCGTTGATTTCGGCATCAATGACGGCGCATCCTCACAGCCTGAAAGATACGCTCCCGTCTGCGGAAACGCTGACAATCCCACGGAGGGTTCGTTTGAGTACTACATGACATTCTACATCAAGGGAGCTCTCGAAAAAGGTGCAACGCCTATCCTCATGAGCCCTACCCTCTCAATAAAGAATGCGTCACAGCCGTTCTCGGCAGGCTACAGGAATATCGACTCGGCTTGCAGAATGCTCGCTTCCAAGTACAATATCCCCTATTTCGATCTCAGCGCAGCTATGGCGAACGATTTCAACAACCGCGACTACAACACGGTAAGAGGCTACTACATGGGCGGAGTTACCGACGGCGGTACTGACTTCACTCACTTCACAGAGACTGGTGCAAATATCGTTGCAGGCATAATCGCCAATGGCATCAAGGGTCTCAATACCGACCTTTCAAAATGCGTTAAATAGCGGCGAAGCTGCCGCGCGCATCACGTTGTCCGCTCGCAAGCTCGCTCAATTTCTCTTGCACGGAAACTTCCGTGACTCGGTAACATTACAAAAGAGAATTTGCGCTTTTTGACTAAGTAACAGCTTAATCCAAAACAATTCGGGGAATCGTTTTTG
>DHYN01000080.1 GCA_002414125.1 Ruminococcus sp. UBA5129
AAAAAACTTTTCAGCAAGATAATAGACGTATATCAGATCAAATCTGAGCGGAGTAGTTGGGAGCTTCCTTAGTGATGTAGATATCATGGGGATGACTCTCCTTAAGACCCGCACCCGTAATTCTTACAAACTTAGCCTTCTCATGAAGCGTCGGGATGTCCGAGCATCCGCAGTAACCCATACCCGAACGGATTCCGCCGATGAGCTGGAAGATAGTGTCGGCAACGGGACCCTTGAACGGTACACGTCCCTCAACGCCCTCCGGAACGAGCTTCTTAGCGCCCTCCTGGAAATAGCGGTCTTTGGAGCCGCATGCCATAGCGCCGAGGCTTCCCATTCCTCTGTAGACCTTGAACTGACGACCCTGATAGATCTCCGTATCTCCGGGAGCTTCAGCACATCCTGCAAGGAGTGATCCGAGCATTACGACGTTTGCGCCTGCTGCGAGAGCCTTTACGATGTCACCCGAGTACTTGATACCGCCGTCTGCGATAACGGGGATGCCGTACTTCTGAGCTACACAGGCAACGTCATATACTGCCGTTATCTGAGGAACGCCGATTCCTGCAACGACTCTTGTCGTACAGATAGAACCGGGACCGATACCTACCTTGAGGCAGTCTGCGCCTGCTGCGATAAGAGCCTCCGCAGCCTCGGCTGTTGCGATATTACCTGCGATAACGGGGATCTCGGGATATGCCTGCTTGACCATTTTAAGGCAGTTGATGATATTTGCACTGTGACCGTGTGCCGAGTCGAGAACGAGCACATCTACCTGTGCATCAATAAGAGCCTTGGCTCTTTCGAGAACGTTTGCTGTAACGCCGATAGCTGCGCCGCATAGGAGTCTGCCCTCGCTGTCACGAGCCGAATTAGGATACTGGACGGTTTTTTCGATGTCCTTGATAGTGATAAGCCCCTTAAGGAAGCCGTTTTCGTCAACGATAGGGAGCTTTTCGATCTTATGTGAACGGAGGATCTCCTGAGCCTGATCGAGAGTAGTTCCAACGGGAGCTGTGATGAGGTTGTCCTTTGTCATTACCTCTGAGATCCTTGCGCTGAAATCGGTTAGGAAGCGCATATCGCGGTTTGTGATGATACCGACGAGCTTTCCTGTGCCGTCAACGATCGGAACGCCTGAGATCCTATACTTACCCATAAGCTCGTCAGCATCCTGTACGAGGTGATCCTCGGTAAGGGAGAAAGGGTTAACGATAACGCCGTTCTCGGAGCGCTTGACCTTATCAACTTCTTCAGCCTGCTGTTCAATAGTCATGTTCTTGTGGATTATGCCGATGCCGCCCTCTCTTGCTATAGCGATAGCCATGCGTGAATCGGTGACGGTGTCCATAGCTGCTGTCATGATAGGTGTGTTGAGAGTTACATTCTTTGTGAGCTTAGTGCCGATATTGATCATATTCGGTGTAACATTGGATTCAGCAGGGATAAGGAGAACGTCATCAAAGGTGAGTCCCTCCTTCTGGAATTTGCTGTTAATGTCGGTAAGCATAGAAATATCCTCCTTTAGATCGTATAATATTATTAACTTTAATCATACTATTTTTTTGGCATAATGTCAATAGCCAGTCCGCCAAAAGAAATAGAGAAATTTCTTGTAAATTTGTGTAGTGTTTTGGCGAAATCGCAATTTACCGCTTTAGCAGACCTTGCGGAGAGAATACTATTTCTTTCCTGTTAAGGTCATTGCATAATATTTTAGCACGAGTGAAGCGTCAACGGAATCTATCTCTTTATCGCCGTTGTAATCGCCGCAGAGCCTCTGATAATCGGTGAAATGCCTTCCTCTGCCGGTTAAATCTGAGGCGTACTCGGCGAGGATGTGTGACGCGTCTATAGCGTCCGCCACCTTATCGTAGTTGACGTCGCCGAGTATTATGTTCTCGTAGTCGAGGAGCGGTATTTTGTTGGCTTTGCAGTATTTATCGGTTGCCGAGCCGCTTTTGCCTGCAAGCACAAAGCCGTGGAACGGCGCGATCGAGTTCGTTATCATATCGTAGTGCATACCGATGGCGTATTCGCCGATATAGGTCACGGTTTCGGGGATCTCGGTCTCGGAGAGCTTTCCGCAGCCGTAGAATGCCGAATCACCAAGTGTTGTCAGCGAACTCGGAAAGTTCACAGCCGTGAGTGACGGACATGCGCTGAAGCATTTATCAGGCAGAGCGGTCAGTCCCGCACCGAGCACAGCCCTTTCTAGGAACGTACAGCTCATGAAGCAGCCCTCGCCGAGTGATGTGACGGATGACGGAATAATGATCTCTTTGAGGCTGAGGCAGCCTGAAAATGCATAGTTTCCGATAGAGACGAGCGTTGACGGCAGCGTGATCGAGACGAGATCGGAATCGGCGAAGAATGCAGCCTTTTCTATCGAGACTATGCTCTCCGGAATGACAGCCTCCGTTTCACCGGCGTAGGAGATCAGTGCGGTGCGGTCGGAATTGCAGAGCATACCGTTCAGTGTCGAGTAGGAGACGTTCAGCTCGCCCACAGAGAAGTTATTCAGTGACGGGCAGCTTGAGAACGCGTATTCGCCGATCGCCGAAACGGAGTTTCCTATATATACATTGCTGAGACTTCGGCATCCGTTGAAAGCCTTTTCGCCTATTTTTTCAACGCTGTTCGGGATGGTAAGCTCCGAAAGCTCGGTACAGTTTGCAAATGCCTCGGCGGCGATCTCGGTGACGGGCAGCTCCGCGATGGTTTCGGGGATAGACAGGTGAGAGTCGGTGCCGGAGCAGCCTGTTATAACGACTGACTTGCCGGTTTTAAGGTAGTTTATTACAGCGGAGTCCACTGTTATCTGCTCGGCAGATGCCGTATTCGGGGCAAATGGGACTATCGCTGCGGTGACTGCGGCAGTCAGGAGCGCTGAGAGTATTTTTTTCATATATCATCGTCCTTTCGGATGACCTTGCCGCTTATTATCACGAGCGAAGGCTCGCTGAGCAGCTCAAGGGGGTCGTCGCCCTTGGGATAGAGCTGCAGATCGGCGTGCTTACCCGTCTCGACCGAGCCTGTGATGTCGGCGATGCCGAGTATCTCTGCGGCATTTATTGTGAGCGCACGGAGTGCATCGTATCGTGAGAGACCGCCCTTTACAGCCGCCTGTGCGGAGAGAGGGAGGTACTGGATCGGGATAACGGGGTGGTCGGTGCATATCGAGAGCTTAACGCCCTCACTTTTCATGGCGGCAGCGTTTTTCAGTTCGAGGGAGCTCATCTCGGGCTTGCAGCGGTCGCATATTATCGGACCGCATATCACGGGGATCTTCTCCTCGGCGATGATGTCAGCGATCTTATGACCCTCTGTACCGTGGATGATGATGCAGTCGAGTCCGAATTCGTCTGCGATGCGCATCGCCGTGCAGATGTCATCGGCGCGGTGGCAGTGGAAGAAGGCTTTCTGCTTGCGGTCGAGGAGCGGCATGAGTGCCTCGCACTTTATATCATACTCGGGCGGATCGTAGTTTTCGCTGTCTGAATAGTAGCTGTCCATATCGTGCTTATAGCGGCGTGCTTTGTACAGACCCTCGCGTATCAGAGCGGCGATCGCCATTCTTGTGATCGGAGTTTCGTCCTTGCCGTTGTAAACGTTCTTTGGATTTTCACCGAGCGCGAATTTTATTCCGCAGGTCTTGATCTTCATGTCGTCAATGCGCCTGCCGTATGTTTTTATCGCACATATCGAGCCTCCGCAGGCGTTGGCACTTCCCGGACTCGATGCACATGCGGTTATGCCTCGGCGGCGCGCCTCCTCGAAGCAGCGGTCGAACGGATTTATAGCGTCTATCGCACGGAGCTGCGGTGAGAACGGGTCGGTGGCTTCGTTGCAGTCGTCGCCCTCGAAGTCGATGCCGTTCTCTATTATGCCGAGGTGTGTATGGGCATCAATAAATCCGGGGTAGAGCGCCCCTCCTTTGGCATCGACCGCGTCCTCGGGAAGCTCCTCGGGAGTTCCTGCAGCGACATCGGTGATGATGCCGTCTTTAATGCGGACGTATCCGCAGATAACGGCATTTTCGGGGTTCATTGTATGGATCTCAGCATTGTATATAAGCATATGTATATCCTCAGATCTTATGTTTTTTAACGGTTTCGGCGATCCTCTCGGCGATCTCGACGGGAGTACCCGAGGCATCGACAGTCACGCTCGAATTCTTTTTGTAGACCACGCGTCTTGCATCGTAGCGCGCTTCAAGCTCCTCGCGTGTCGATGAAGCAGCGATAGGTCGGTTGAAATCGTTCTTTATGCGTTCGTAGCATGTATCGAACGGAACGTCAAGGAAGATGACGAGCCCGTTCTCCTTAGCGGCAGCGGNNGCGGTGTCGTTATTGAGCAGCGCACCGCCTCCGCATGATGCGATGACGGTTTTTCCGCAGAGCGACTTTACGGTCTGAGCCTCAACGGTGCGAAAATACGGCTCTCCCTTTTGTGAAAAAATCTCGGGGATGCTCATGCCCTCGTTTTCGACTATCAGCTCGTCCGTGTCAACGAGACTGCATCCGAGCTTTTTGGCAGCGAGTTCGCCGCAGGTAGTTTTTCCGCATCCCATGAATCCGCAGAGAAATACAGTCATAATATCTCCTTTCACTTCTGCTGCATAGCCAGAACAGCAGCTTCGACATCTGTAATTATCGGTGAGATCTGCTCGGGAGTATAGAGGTCGCCATCCCAGATCTCGTGAGCCTTTACAGCCTGATAAACGAGCATTGCAGCGCCGCCGACAGCCGGCTTTCCCATAGCGCGAGCCTTTGCAATGAGTGTGGTATCAGTCGGGTTGTAGATAGCATCGAAAAAAGTGGAGCAGTTCTCGATGACCGAATCGCTTACGGGACAGCGATCAACGTTCGGGAACATTCCGAGCGGAGTTGCATTTACGAGGAGATCGTATTTTCCCTCGATGTTACCAATATCGCATATCCTTACGGAAACTCCGCTGCACTTGGCAAGTATCTCAGCCATGAGCTTCTGAGCGATGAGCACATCGTCGGAGCGTACTGCGATGGTAAGCGAAGCTCCCTTGAGAGCCGCCTCGATAGCCATCATTCTTCCGACTCCGCCGCAGCCGAGTATTACTACCTTGCCATCGAGCGGAAGCATTTTTGCCGAAAGAGTGAAGCCGTCGCAGTCGGTATTGTGGCCGATAAGCTTTCCTCCCTCGTTGAGTACACAGTTTACGGAGTTATAGCGAAGCGCGCTTTCGGCGAGTTCGTCAAGGAGCGGGATTATTTCTGTTTTATGTGGGATCGTCACGTTGAAGCCCTTGAGGCTGCGGAGGAAAGCTCCGCTCGAGGCGAGATCATCGGGGTGAATGTCGGTGAGGGTGTACGGAGCGGTATCCTCGATTCTGCCGGAGAGCTTGAAGAGCTTGTCGTGGATCATGGGTGACATTGAATGTCCGATCGGATGACCGATAAGTGTGAAGTTTCTCATTTTAAATATTCCTTTCAGTTCTATTTGCACTCGTGTGCATATATCTATACAGATACAATGATACCACAAATGACAGGATTTTTCAACACATTTTTATAAATTCACGCAAAAAATCGTGCGGATGTGTTGTCAATGGATTACGCTGAAATACATTAGGATTCATAAATTCGACAATGTGCACAAACGCCGGCGCTTATTTGACAGAATATTCGTCAGTATATTTTTGCTTTTTTTTGCAAAACATATTGACGTTTAGCATAAAGCAAGCTATACTGTAATCAAACGGACTAACCGATTTATGATTTGAACGGAGGAATTATTATGATTTTTGAAAAGATCAAGGAGATCATCGTTGAAACACTCAATATTGATGAGAATACCGTTTTGTTGGATTCGGAGATCAAGGATCTGACCGTTGATTCGCTTGAGGTTTACGACATACTTACGTCTATAGAGGAGGAGTTCGATATAGCTGTTCCCGAGGACACCGTTGACGAGATCAAAACCGTCAGGGATATCGTAAATTACATCGAAAAGTGTGTTGACAGCGAAGAGGAAGAATGACATAAAATGATCGGCGGATGCGGTGCGTCCGCTTTTTATTATTATGATTTTGTGATGTCTTAGAGCCTGTTCGGTATCTCGGCGTGTGCGAATTTTCGAGCATAATTTTGCTGAAAAGACGTGCGCGATGAGATGCTGAACAGGCTCTTAAATTTTCCTTGCAAAAAATATTGATTTTTTCGGATTTTAATGTTATAATAGAAATTGGAGTTTTTTAGAGTCGGTTCGGAGGCTCTTACGCTCGAAAGCTGCACGTATATAGACCTGAACCTGCGCTCAGGATAAAAATCCCGACTCCGACTACAGAAAGGCTATTATGAAAAAAATAATTGTTATTACAGGTCATTACGGCTGCGGTAAGACGAACCTCGCTGTGAATCTCGCCGTGAATGCCGCCGCTGAGGGACGTTCGGTGGCTGTTGTTGACCTCGATATAGTAAATCCGTATTTCAGAACGGCTGACTTCAAGGAGCTGTTCGAGGAAAAGGGCATAAAGCTCATCGCTCCCGATTTTGCAAACAGCAATCTCGATATACCGTCGGTGCAGTTCGATCTTGAGCTGCTTGCCGCAAGCGAGGACTGCCTGATAATTGATGTCGGCGGTGACGATGCGGGCGCTGTCGCGTTGGGAAGATATTCGGATGCGCTTTCGGCTTACGGCGATGATGTCGAGATGTACTACGTCGTCAATCAGCGCCGTTACCTCACATCTACTCCCGATGAAGTCATTGAGCTTATGTACGAGATACAGAATGCCTCGCGCATGAAGCATACGGCTATAGTAAACAATACTAACCTCGGATGCGAGACTACTCTCGAGATCGTTGAGCGATCCGTTGATTTCGCTGCGGAAACTGCCGAGCGAGCAGGACTGCCCGTTGCGTTTACAACTTGTCCCGAGGAATGCGCCGAATTCTCGGAGCTTGAAGATATTTACCCCGTGAAGGTATATGTTAAGCCTTTGTGGGAGCAATAAATTTTTCGGAGCTGCGCTGTTGTGCGGCTTTCGGAGCAATTACGAAAGGAGTGTAACTGTATGGCTAAGATGACGGTTATTACCGAGCGCTGCAAGGGCTGTGGACTCTGTGTTACTGCCTGTCCTAAAAAGATCGTTTCTCTGCAAAAGGAAAAACGCAACAAGAAGGGCTACTACTTCGCTGAATGTACCGATGAGTCAGCCTGCATCGGCTGTGCTATGTGCGGTATGATGTGTCCCGACTGTGCAATTGTCGTTGAAAAATAATTTAATGCTTTTGAAAGGAGCTGTTTAGCTTTGGAAAGAAATCTTATGAAAGGTAACGAGGCTCTCGCCGAGGCTGCTATCAGAGCAGGCTGCAAGTGCTTCTTCGGTTACCCCATTACTCCTCAGACCGAGCTGGCTGCATATATGGCTAAGCGTATGCACAAGGCAGGCGGCGTATTTCTTCAGGCTGAGTCTGAGATCGCTGCTATCAATATGGTTCTCGGCGCCGCTTCTACAGGCGTCAGAGCAATGACATCTTCATCATCACCCGGACTTTCGCTCAAGAGTGAGGGTATCTCTTACATAGCAGGCTCGGATGTTCCGGCTGTTATCATCAACGTACAGCGCGGAGGTCCCGGTCTCGGCGGAATCCAACCCTCGCAGGCTGACTACTGGCAGGCTACAAAGGCTCTCGGTCACGGTGACTTCCACCTCCTCGTATTCGCTCCTGCTTCTGTTCAGGAAATGGTCGATATGGTGGTAAAGGCTTTCGATACTGCCGACAAGTACAGAATGCCTGCAATGATTCTTGCAGACGGACTTCTCGGTCAGATGATGGAGCCTGTTGAGTTCCCCGAGATCAGTGCAAATGCTGTTGACAAGAGCAGTTGGGCTGCTACAGGTCACAAGAACAGCCGCGAGCATCATATCATCAACTCGCTATACCTCAAGCCCGATGAGCTTGAAAAGTCGGTAAATGACCGCTTCGCAAGATATGAGACGATCAAGGCTGAGGAAACAGACGCCGAGCTCTATCTCACGGATGACTGCGACATACTTCTCTGCGCTTTCGGTGCAACTGCAAGAGTCGTAAAGTCAGCCGTAAACGATGCAAGAGAGCTGGGCATAAAGGCAGGTATGTTCCGTCCTAAGACACTCTGGCCGTTCCCTGTAAAGGAGCTCAACGAGGCTGCAAAGAACGCAAAGCAGCTCATTAGCGTTGAGATGTCAATGGGTCAGATGATCGACGACATCAAGCTTGCTATCAACTGCTCAAAGCCTGTCGGCTTCTACGGCAGAACAGGCGGCGTTATCCCGACTCCTGCCGAGATACTCGAAGAAATCAAGAAAGTTGGAGGTGCTGAGTAATGGCTGTTGTATTTGAAAGACCCAAGGCGCTTATCGACGTGCCTACACATTACTGCCCCGGCTGTACTCACGGTATCGTTCACAGGATCCTCTGTGAAGTCATCGACGAAATGGGTATCGAGGGCGATACTATCGGCGTATGCCCTGTCGGCTGCTCCGTAATGGCTTACGACTATTTCAACTGTGATATGATCGAAGCTCCCCACGGACGAGCTCCGGCTGTTGCTACAGGCGTTAAGCGTACAAATCCTGATAAGTTCGTATTTACATATCAGGGTGACGGCGATCTCGCTGCTATCGGTACTGCGGAGACAGTTCACGTTGCGACAAGAGGCGAGAATATCGTTGTTATTTTCATCAACAATACTATCTATGGCATGACAGGAGGTCAGATGGCTCCTACCACTATCCCCGGTCAGATTACACAGACAACTCCTTTCGGACGTGACCCCGAGCTTGCAGGCTACCCCATAAGAGTATGCGAGATGCTCTCCACACTTTCGGGTACGGCTCTTGCCCAGCGTGTTGCCGTTGACAGCGTCCCTCATATTCGCGAGGCTAAGGCTGCTATCCGTAAGGCTTTCGAGAACCAGAAGGCTAAGAGAGGCTTCTCGATCGTTGAGGTGCTCTCCACATGTCCGACAAACTGGGGTCTCACTCCTACAGAGGCTATTAAGAGACTTCAGGACGAAATGATCCCTTACTATCCGCTCGGCGTATATAAGGATATTACATCAGAGGAGGGCAACAAGTAATGACTACTGAAATACTTCTTGCAGGCTTCGGAGGACAGGGTGTTCTCTTCGCAGGTAAAATTCTTGCATACTGCGGTCTTATGGACTCATAAGGAGCTTTCATGGCTTCCGTCATACGGTCCCGAGATGAGAGGCGGTACGGCTAACTGCTCCGTTTGTATCTCGGACGATCCGATCGGTTCACCGCTCGTGCTCACTCCCGATATCCTCATCGCTATGAACCAGCCTTCATTTGACAAGTTCGTGAACGCTGTAAGACCAGGCGGAAAGGTATTCGTTGACAGCACTCTCGTTGAAGTGGCTTCCGACAGAACGGATATCGAGATCTTCCCCATTCCGTCTACTCAGCTCGCTGACGACAACGAGCTCAAGGGTGGCTCAAACATCATACTTCTCGGCAAGGTCATCAAGGAGACAGGTATCTTCTCGCTTGAGACAATGAAGAAGGGTATCGAAAAGGTAGTTCCTCCCACAAAGGCTCACCTTATCGCAAATAATTTCAAGGCTATCGAGCTCGGCATGAACGCTTGAGCGTTAAGCAAGTAAAGTAACGATAAAATCCTGCCAAAAGTTTTTTTCCTCGCTTTGTTTCAA
>DHYN01000024.1:0-1916 GCA_002414125.1 Ruminococcus sp. UBA5129
AATCCACCAAAAACCCATTATAAATAAAAATGGCTGTACAACGGGTACAGCCTTCGGAGAAAGATAAAATAAATTTAGAGGGGGAATTGGGGGATTACTTAATCCATGTATTATAATACCCCATATTCCTTAAAATAGTCTTAAAAATCAAAGCAATTTCTGAAAAATCATTATCATTTTAATTCGCCGCAGAATACGCCTTGGATTATCGTATATCCGTAGGGAGGTATCGTAACGGTATCGTAATTTCCAACGCCGTAGACAGCTTCAAGGTCGTAGTAATGCTGTGTGACCTTTCTTACATCTATAGTCACCTCTCTGCCAGAGCGGTTGATGAAGATGATCGGATCTACCTTACCTGTTCTTGTGAAGCCGACCACGTTCTCGTCTCTGTAGACAAAGTAAATTCTTCCGTCCTTCATTGCAGGGATCGACTTCCTCACCCTTGAAAGCTCCTTTACATAGGCGATAAGCTCGGTGTCCTCGCTGCCCCAAGGGTAGCAGCGGCGGTTGAACGGATCCTTGTAGCCCTGAAGTCCGGCTTCATCTCCGTAGTAGATGCTCGGAACTCCCGGCAGGAAGAACTGGAGCGCCATTGCTGCTTTGAGCAGATTCTTTCCGCGTGTGTATTCCTCGTGGGTGAGATAGCGTTCAGCCATCCAGTCCTTGCTCTTATCATCACAGTTTTCACCGCCAAGACGGTTGATCGCACGCTCTATATCGTGTGTGGAAACAAAATTCATAAGTACGTCAATGCTCGGATAAGGATAATTCTCGCTGATAGTCATAACCGTGTTTTCGAGATCTCTCGGGTTTCCGCCCTTGACATAGCCGATTATCGCATCGCGGAACGGATAGTTCATTACCGAATCGAGCTGATAGCCGAGGAGATAGCGGCGCTTGATGCCGTAGCTCTCCTTGTTGGAGGCGTCCTCCCAGACCTCGCCGATAACCACCTTGTCCTTGTCAAAATTCTTAACGCAGTTGCGCAGGTTGAAAAGGAACTGATCGGGCAGCTCATCCGCAACATCGAGGCGGTATCCTGCTGCGCCGAGTGAGAGCCAGTAGTTAAGCACGCCGTCCTCGCCGCAGATGAACTCGGTGTAGCTCGGATTGTTCTCACAAACATTCGGGAGAGTGTCGATCCCCCACCAAGCCTCATACTCATTTGGGTAGTTGATGAATGTATACCACTCGTAGAAAGGACTTTTCTTTGAATTATAAGCGCCCAGAGTATCATAGCGATCGAATTTGTTGAAGTAGATGCTGTCAGCGCCAGTGTGCGAGAAAACTCCGTCAAGGATCACCGAGATACCGTACTCTTTTGCTTCCCTGCACAGCTCGGCGAATTCCTCGTTTGTGCCGAGAAGCGGATCTGCCTTCATGTAGTTAGCGGTATTGTAGCGGTGGTTTTCGTGTGACTCGAAGATCGGGTTGAGGTAGATACATGTGACGCCGAGGTCATTGAGATACGGAAGCTTCGAGCGGATACCCTCGAAGTCGCCGCCGAAGTAGTCGTTGTTCCAGACGTGACCGTTCTGATCGGGCTTATAGTACGGTGTACCGCCCCAATCATCGCGGATAACACGTCCGTCGGGGATATTTTCGTGAACCTTGCCGCTCTTGCAGAAGCGGTCGGGGAAGATCTGATACATTACGCCGCCCTTGAGAAAATCGGGAGTCTCATACTTGTCGGAATATACCGTGAGCTGGAACATATCGCCGTTGTCAAGACCGCCCTCGTGGCAGTTGACCTTTTTGATGTAGTGGCGAGTTCCCTGACTCGTGTACGAGAAGTAGTAATAGTGTACGTCATTGTAGCGTGCCTCGTATTCCGTAGAGTATACGTTGCAATCCTCCTCCTCCGCCTCAAGTGTCATAGGGAGAAAGCGTTCCTTGAAGCCTGTTCTGAACAG
>DHYN01000024.1:2035-17203 GCA_002414125.1 Ruminococcus sp. UBA5129
TGCTCCTTTATATAATTTAGAGAATAAGTATAAATACCGTACAGAGTTTGTTAGAACTCTGTGCGGTATTGTGTTGTGTTTACTTCAAGTGCCAGATATTCTCTGCATACTCCGTAACGGCACGGTCAGCCGAGAAGATGCCTGCACCTGCGATATTGTTGAGGGACATCTTAGCCCACTTCATCTTGTCGTTGTAGCACTCTGTGGAGTATTTCTGAGCCTGTCTGTACGACTCGAAATCTGCGAGTACCATATAGGGGTCGCGATCCTTGAGAGAATTTGCAACGTCGTTGAATGTGCATCCGTTGATGCCGGTATACATACGGTCGATGCAGCTTCTGATAGTACCGTTGCTGCTGTAGTAGTTCGTGGGGTTATAGCCGCGTGCCTTGAGTTCGTTGACCTCGGGAGTCGTCATACCGAAGATGATGATATTGTCATCGCCTGCGGCATCCTTGATCTCGATGTTAGCTCCGTCGAGAGTACCGAGAGTTACCGCGCCGTTGAGCATGAGCTTCATATTGCCTGTACCGGAAGCCTCCGTACCTGCAAGTGAGATCTGCTCCGAAATATCGGAAGCCGGCATGAGTATCTCTGAGAGCGTTACACAGTAGTTCTCAAGGAATACTACCGAGAGCTTCTTCGAGATCTTGGGATTCTTCCTGATCTCCTCCGAGATAGCCCAGATCATCTTGATGATCTGCTTAGCGAGGTAGTAGCCGGGAGCTGCTTTAGCTGCGAAGATATAGGTCTTGGGAGTGAAGTCCGCATCGGGATTATTGAGGAGGTAGTTGTAGTCTGCGAGAATATTCATAACGTTGAGGTGCTGTCTCTTGTATTCGTGGAGACGCTTTACCTGAACATCGAAGATGCTGTCGGGGTCGAGAGTGATCTTGCTATGGTTCTTGACATACTTGCAGAAGCGCTCCTTGTTTGATCTCTTGACAGCCATGAGCTTTGTAAGGAACTCCTCATCGTTCTCGTAATCTTTGAGTGCGGCGAGGTTGGCGCCGTCCTTGATGAACTTATCGCCGATAGTTGCTGTGAGGAGCTTTGTAAGCTCGGGATTGGACTGATAGAGCCATCTTCTGTAGGCGATACCGTTTGTAACGTTCTTGAACTTCTCCGGGGTATTGCAGAATTCATCGTGGAATACAGAATCCTTGATGATCTCCGAGTGGAGCTTTGAAACGCCGTTTACGCTGTGTGAAACTGCAACACAGAGGGTAGCCATATGGATCTGGTTATCCTTGATGATCGACATGCGGGTAGTCTTAGCGCTGTCGTAGCCGTTTCTCTCCATAAGAGACTGACAGTAGCGGTTGTTGATCTCAACGATGATCGAGAAAATTCTCGGTATAACGTGTTTAACAAGGTTTACATCCCACTTTTCGAGAGCCTCAGCCATAACGGTATGGTTCGTGTAGGCGAATGTGTTGATAACGATATTCCAAGCCTTTTCCCAAGTATATCCGCAGTCGTCAAGGAGGATCCTCATGAGCTCGGGGATAGCGAGAGTGGGGTGAGTATCGTTGATGTGGATAGCGACCTTTTCGTGAAGGTTATCGAGAGTGCCGTAAACGCTCATGTGAGTATTTACTATGTCGCCGATAGAAGCGGCGCAGAGGAAGTATTGCTGTCTGAGACGGAGCGACTTGCCTTCGAGGTGGTTATCATTAGGATAGAGAACCTTTGAGATCGCGTTTGCAATAGAGTTCTGAGCGAGAGCGCTTGCGTAATCGCCCTTGTTGAACATATTCATATCGAAGCTCGGAGCCTTAGCCGACCAGAGACGAAGCACGGAAACTCCGTCCGAGCCGTAGCCCGAAACGTACATATCATAAGGTGTAGCAACTACGGAGCTGTAGTTGACGTGAGATACATGGTGGTACTGATTGTCCCAGTATTCCTGAAGCTCGCCCTCGAAGTGGATGTCGATAGAGAGCTCGGGCTTGGGAACGACTCCCTCAAAACATNNCCGAGCCGCCGGGGAGCCAGTTATCGGGGAGCTCGGTCTGCCAGCCGTCCTCAAGCTGCTGACGGAAGATACCGTACTCATAGAGGATAGAGTGACCCATTGCAGGGAAGCCCTCTGTTGCGAGAGCGTCGAGATAGCAGGCTGCGAGTCTGCCGAGGCCGCCGTTTCCGAGACCTGCATCCGGTTCGTTGTCGTAGATCTTTTCGAGATTTATATCATAGCCCTTGAGCATTTCGCGGATCCCGTCAACGAGCTCAAGGTTGTAAATGTTTGTTTTGAGGGAGCGGCCCATGAGGAATTCCATTGAGAGGTAATAGATCTGCTTGCCGCCTCTTGAATGGGTACGGTTGATGAAGCTTTGACGCTTGTTGGCGAGCACGGATACCACGATGGATGAAAGCACCTGATACACCTGCTTATCGGAAGCCTCCTCAGGCGAAACGTGGTAGAGTGCCTGAAGCTTTTCGGGAAATTCCTTCTTTATCTGCTCCATAATGGGGTTTGTTTTCTTGGTAGCCATAAACTTCTCCATTCTCCGACTTATAAGATTAAGTAGGGCTGCCGTCGGGCACAGCCGGAATGCCGTCGGGATAGTACATAATAATTATTCCCATTTCGCACGCGTTTAGACGTAAAATAGAATAGCCCTATTCTAATACAAAGCATATGATTATTATACTATATTTTGTCATATTTTTCAATTGTAATTATTATACAAATATTTCTCCACCAAATTTACACTTCGTAGAAAATTTGGTGGGGAATGTTTTCCCTGTGTTAATTCTCATTTCACTTATACGAATTGTAATACTCTGAGTATTGTCCGACTACTGTCTAAATAACGGCGTTTCGCCTTAGAGCCTGTTTAAAATCCTCATACATCAAGATCTTAAACCAGATCGTTCTTTACCGCATAGACTGCAAGCTGGGTTCTGTCCTTGAGGTCGAGCTTTTCGAGCATTCGGGAGATGTTGTTGCGTACCGTTCCCTCCGCAAGATACAGTCGTGCTGAGATTTCCTTATTGTCGCAGCCGTCAGTGATGAGGCGGAGTATATCAAGCTCGCGTTCGGACAGATTTACTCCGTCCTGTCGGCGGTATATTCCCTCGGGAGCAGGCTTTTTGCCGAATTTTCGCTGGATCGCCGCAGCCGCACTGCTGCCGAACACCGACATCCCCGATGCAGCCATTCTGACTGCGCTCACCACAGCGGCGTTATCCATTTCCTTAAGCAGATAGCCGTCCGCACCGCCTGACATTGCCTTTGATACGTTTTCCTCATCGTCAAAGGTGGTCAGTATAAGTACCTTTATCTCCGGATGAATCTCCTTTATTTTTTTCGTACCGTATTCACCGTCGTGTACGGGCATGCGCATATCCATCAGAACTACATCCGGCGAAAGCTCGCAGGCAAGGCGGAAAGCCTCCTCGCCATCGGCTGCGAGTCCGACCACGTCAATGTCGCTTTCAAGCCTGAGTATTGCCTCGAGTCCCTGCCTTAATATCGGGATGTCATCAGCTATTAAAACCTTTATCATATTGTTCACCTCATATTAGAACCTTGTGAAGACAGGTTCTTATTTATCGTCAGCCACGGGAAAGCGCATAACGGTCGTAAAGCCGTATCCTTCCGAGGATCTGAAGCTTATCTCGCCGCCTATCTTCTCCGTGCGCTCGGTCATGCCGCGCAGACCGTTGTTTGCCTTTATATCGGCACATCCGATGCCGTTGTCCATAATGTACACCTCTGCCATATCCTCACGGAGCTTCACGATAATATCGAGTCTGTCGGCTTTGGAGTATTTCAGTGCGTTCGTGATAGTTTCGCGCGTGTTTTCGTAGATAGTTTTCGAGCAGAATGAGTATCGTGGACTGTCCTCCCCCTTGATGCATAGGTCGATCTCCATTCCCCTCACGGAGTCGGCAAGCGACTTGAGATTCTCGGTGATAAGGGAGTTTTCGGACTTCCGCCGCAGATCGTTTATCGACATTCTGAGCTGTGCGATGCCTCCGCGTGAGAGCTGCTGTGCCTCCTGCGAATATTCGGCTGCTTTAGCAGTGTCGCCGCTGTCGAGCGAGACCGAGATAAGCCTTGCGAGGGAATTTATCATTGTCAGCGTGTGACCGGCGGTGTCGTGGANNNTTCTATCGCGAGACGTTCTTTGACGGAGGAAAGCTCCTGCTCACGGCGAATTTCATCATGGTAGCGCGTTACGTCCGAGACTACGAAAGTGACTGCAATGGCAACACCTTTTTTGTCGAGTGTGCGGTACTGCCTGATACGCAGACGTTCCGTGCCGACAGAGTATTCGGTCTCGATAAAAGGTTCGGGAGAAGATAGCAGCATCGCTGTCTCGCAGCCGAGAAGTCCGTAGAAGCTCTCAAGGGTAATATCGTCGGAAATTCCGAAGAATCGGCGCATTGTTGAGCTAAGATAGGTCACGCTGCCCTTCGTGCCGAAAACAGCAACTCCGTCCGAAACGGCATCAAGCGCCTTGTCGAATGCAAGCTCGTTGACGTTCAGAAATCCGTATCTGTTAGTCACGAGAAGCGCGAAAACGCTTGAAAGCGAGAACGCGAGCGGTGTTATATCGTAGCGGATCGCGATGACGCCGCTGAGGCTGAGACTGTTTGAGATAAGCGGAATGACCGCCGAGAGTATGAGCAGCAGGGTGATCTTACGATGTCTGCCCTCAGCGCGTGCGTTTTTGATGAGGATAATAGTTCCCGAGATAACGCAGATGTAAGTATATAGAGCGTTGATATAGAAGAGAACTCCGTGCTCTACTGCGTTGACAGTAAACTCCGAGTAGAAAAGCTTGTGGAACGGATTTGTCAGTGAAGCCGCCCACATCGTACCGGAGAAGATCGGCAGGCTCAGTCTTAGCAGTTTTTTCATGGTCACGCCCGAGGTCTCGCATGCGAAAACGAGCCATGCCGCGCCGATGAAGCATATTCCGAGATTGCCCGTGCAGTACGATAAAAAGAGCTGACGAACGCAGTCGGACTCGATTATGAGTATCTGCGAAAACAGCCATATATCAAGCAGAAACTGACATGCCATGAAAGCGAACATCTTTCTGCTGCGCTGTCCGTTTATCATTATCCACGCAAGCTCAGCCGTCATAAAGAAGACCGAGACGAGGTATATTACCGACAGTATATTCATTGCCGCACCGCCTTAATTGAAAAGGGTACTCCGAAGCATGGAATACCCTTGTTAATCATCTTTTTGTTTTGTATAGAAGCCAGATAAGCTCGAGCGCACCAACGCCTATAAAGCCCATCATCGTTTTCATCTGAGGCTTTTTGACCTTGAAACGCGTGATGAAAGCGACCGCGATAATGACCATGAAGATCTCGTAAACGAGAGGGAATCTGTCCCTGCCGATATCTCTGCGGAAGCTGTATAATACGGGAAGTATAAGCGCAACGCTCGTCACGGGGAGACCCTCGTAGACCTTGCGCACCTCGGACGTCTCCTTTTGACGTTCCTCCTCGGCAACGTTGAAATATGCGAGCCTTATCACTGCGCACATCGGGAAGAGCACGAGAACAGGTATATCCACCCAGTCGTCCATGCCTACGGAATAGCCGATCACAGACGGCAGCACGCCGAAGCATATTACGTCACACAGCGAATCTATCTGTATACCGAACTGCTTTTCAGATTCGGTTCGATTTTTCTTTGTACGGGCGACCTTACCGTCGAACATATCGCAAAGACCCGAAATCATCAGGCAAATGATAGCGTATACGGGGTGTGATCCGCAGCAGCCTATGCCGGATGCGAAAAACATACCCACTATCGAGGATGCGAGACTCAGATAGGTAAGGATGACCGTGTAATTATAATATCCAATCATTATTAAACCCCAGTATATCGAAAAAAATGCTGTTTTCCGGAAAGAATGGCGAGCATCCTCCGGAGGTCATCCCTAATATTATATCACATTTTTCGACTCATTTCAAGTATTATTTTTTGTCAGCAGCAGTTTTTTTCTTGGAAGGTCTGCTGCGTTTCGGAGTCTTCTCATTTTCCGAGCTCTCCTTATTCGCGGAAGCCTTTGCCGACTTGCCCTTTTCGCGGTTCACTCGCATACGCTCACGGCGTTCTGCCGTGTCTTCAGCCTTTTTGTAAGCCTCCTCGTAGAAATATTCCTGCGAGTTGATCTCGGGCTCGCCTTCAGCTCTGACCGCGCGGACGTATTCTCCGCTGCTCTGCATGATACGAGCCTTAACATTATCATGCATGAGCACATCGAACATATCGCTGATGCGTTTTTTCAGCTTTTCGTTAAGTATCGGCGCAGCAACTTCTACTCTGCGTATAGTGTTTCTTGCCATATAGTCAGCCGAGCTTATATAGATCTTGCGCGACTTTAGCTCTTTGCCGAAGATATAGATACGGCTGTGCTCAAGGAATCGTCCGACAATACTGCGGACTGTTATGTTTTCGGTGAAGCCCTCCACTCCCGCGGTGAGACAGCATATTCCGCGGACTACGAGATCTACCTTGACACCTGCCTGTGAGGCTTCAACGAGCTTCATGATGATCTGCTTATCGGAGATCGAGTTGATTTTTGCCGCAATATAGCCGTTTCCACCGTTTCTTGCAAGCTCGATCTGCTCGTCCATCATTGCGAGTATGGGGGTGCGGAGACAGAGCGGCGCTACGAGAAGCTTATTTGTCTCCTGAACGAACGTATCATTTTCGAGGCAGTCAAAAACACGCTCGGCGTCCTCGGCGATCTCGCGGTCGCAGGTCATGAGCATGAGGTCGGTGTAGAGTCTCGAGGTCTTTTCGTTGTAGTTTCCCGTACCTATTTGTGTTAGGCAGTCGAAGCTTCCTCCGCTTGCTTTGCGCTTGATGAGCAGGAGTTTGGAGTGCGCCTTGTATTCCTTCGGACCGTAGATGACCTTTACTCCGGATTTCTGGAGCGCCTTTGACCAGTATATGTTATTGGCTTCATCGAACCGTGCTCTCAGCTCGATCATTACGAGAACCTCTTTACCGTTGTCGGCAGCGGAGCAGAGCGCGTCGATGACCTTGCTGTTGCGCGCGAGTCGATAGAGCGTTATCTTGATAGAGGTGACCTTCGGGTCGAATGCAGCCTCGCGGAGAAGTCGGATAAACGATGTGTCGATCGACTCAAACGGATAGCTGAGAAGCACGTCCTTTGATTTCACCTGTGCGAAAACGGGCTTGTTTTCGTTGAGCGCCGAGGACTTGCGAGGTGTACGAACCGTATATTTAAGC
Organism: Ruminococcus sp. UBA5129; assembly: GCA_002414125.1. GTDB lineage: Bacteria > Bacillota > Clostridia > Oscillospirales > Ruminococcaceae > Ruminococcus. Next base: position 9,273 of record DHYN01000024.1, read on the forward strand.
TCAGGAATATCATTGTCGGCGATCGTAAACAGATACGAAAGGTCGAGCGGAATATGCGAAACGAACACTCTTTCGTTCTTGAGCTTAAGCTTTTTGCAGATGTAATCGAGTGCATTTCGGCTGAATTCATCAGATAGCTCGAGTCTTACGGGAGCAAGCTTAGTGCGCTTCAAAACGAGCTCCTCCATGCGGTCGCGGAATTCGGGATCTCTTCCGGAAGCCATAATATCGGCATTTCGTGTAACACGCATAAGTACTCTGTCAACGACCTTGCTGCCCTTGAACATGAGGTGTGCGAAGTGGAGGACTACCTCTTCCTCAAGGATGAAGCGCTTTCCGCCCGAGCCGAGGGGAATGATGCGTTCGCTGTGCTCATGACGGACGGGAATTATACCTATAGTAATGTCTTTTTTCTTAGCCGATTGAAGCTGGACAGCAGCGTAAAGCTCCTTGTTCTTGAGGAACGGGAACGGGAGCTTGTCGTTCACGACAATACCGGAGATGAACGGCTTCATCTCTCGTTTGAAATAAAGTTCGAGAAACGTCTGCTCCTCCTTTGTTGCGGTGTCGAACGTCACATGCTCAATCCCGTAAGAGGCAAGGTCGCTCATGGTCGCATTCAGAGCGGCTTCCGCCTGCGGCTGGAGACGTCTTACCTGTGTGAAGATCGCATTAAGCTGTTCCGCGGAGGTCATTTTTGTTTTATTTTCGCGTTTGTTCGGGTGATCCTTTTCCACATCGGTTATCGAGCCGACACGAACCATGAAAAATTCGTCCATATTGCTCTGATAGATCGACGAGAATGTCAGCCTTTCAAGAAGCGGCACCTTGCTGTCGTAAGCCTCCTCGAGCACTCTTTTATTGAATTTCAGCCATGATAACTCACGGTTCACCAGATAGTCCATATATTCCTCCATGAAATGTTGAATTTCAACATTATTTTCAGATATTTATACATATACATTATACAACCTATTCAATCAATTGTCAACCCAATGCATAAAAGGGATAAAAAAGTTAGTTAGTTCCAACAAACTTAATGAGGCAAAAAGATGAGTATCCTGCCATATCTTCAAAAAAACCCTGTACCCCCTAAGAGGGTGCAAGGTTTTTTCGGTGGGATTCAAAAGGGTACGGCAGCTTCGCAGCCGTGTGTTCTACTTGCTCTTTTCCTGCTCGGACGATTTATAATCATCGAGGATCATTTTGATCGGAAGTGTGCCGTCGCTGAACTGGATAAGGAAATCGTTTGCAGCGGCATCACTGCTCATCTTCTCATGGAACCTATATACACCATCATTCATAGGATTAACTGCATCCTTTCTGTTTTCCATGTTGTGATCTATCCAGAGCGAGAACGGAGTTTCCGCATCATCCGTTATGTCCTTGGAAGCGTTCATGAGTGCCTCTGCACCTGTCTCATCGAGAGTCAGCTCAAAGGTGTAGACATAGAAGCCGTCATCCTCAACTTTTCTGGTGATCTGCGCATCGGCGATCATGTCGAGGTCAAAGACCTTTTCTCCTGCAGGTGTCATCGAGGTATAATCGTAGCCGTGACCTTTCATGACAAAAATATCATTTTTTGCACGCAGACTGATAGCCTCGGTCTCGGGGTTAAACGCGCCTTTCTTGTTCTTCCACTCGAAATGTGCGTTAATCTTCTTTTCGGCTGTGTTTATCTCGACCGTAGTATTCTCGAACTCTCTGTTCTTCATACGGGTCTCTATTACCTTTGCCGCTTCGCTGAGCTGTTGATCCGATGCGTCCTCTGCAGCAGCAATAACGATGTCTGCCCAGCCGTCGGGATATGGTGTGTTGTCATCGGAAGCAGCGTTGAACTCGAATACAGCCGGTTCGTCACCGATACGATTACTCTTCTCGTTCCGTATCACATACACAGCGAAGCCTGCTCCGCTGAGAAGCACAATTGCCGAAACGATAGCAGCGACCTTTTTGGAATTGAACCTCTTTTTCTCGGGAACTGCCTTATTTTCGGGAGCATTCTGCTTCTTTTCGGGAGCTTTTTTCGCAGCCGAAGTCTTTTCGGGTGTATTTTTAACGGGAGCGGTTTTCTTCTCGGTCTTTGGAGTCTCTGCGGACTTTGCCTTATTCTGAGAATTACCCTTGGTGTTTGAGTGGTTTTTGTTCTTTTTCTGATTTGATTTCTTATTTGCCATAGCTTACCTCTTTATAACGAAAAGGATGCCATAAGGAGACATCCTTTATTTATTTGCTTAAAACCTGTTCACATAGGAAATTCCGCATGTCTTTTCGGCAAATTTTGCCGATTGCTGCGTCGAAAAGCTCACCATACGATAGTATGCTCTCGTTTTTTCGCCTTGCTCTCGTCAAAATTATGCTCGAAAATCCGCACACAATTTCTATGTGGACAGGTTTTTATTTCTTGTCAGCCTGCTCTTTGAGAAGGTCTCTGATCTCGGTGAGAATGAGTTCTTCCTTAGAGGGTGCAGGGGGAGCGGCAGGCTTTTCTTCTTCCTTTTTCTTGCCGATAGTCATGAGCTTGTTAACGCCCTTGATGAGCATGAAGAGAATCATTGCCATGATGAGGAAGTTTATAACAGCAGAAAGGAAGGCTCCATAGTTGAAAGAAACACCGTTGATCGTGAATCTTCCGCCGATCATAATACCGTCTTCACTTGTGCCGCCTGTACATAAGGCGATAAGAGGATTGATGAAATTTTCCGTGAGTGCGGTAACGATATTCTGAAATGCAGCGCCGATGATAACACCGACAGCCAGATCCATAACGTTTCCTTTAAGGGCGAATGCTTTGAATTCTTCTAAAAACTTCTTCATGATTTTTACTCTCCTTTAAGTATTTTGATAATCAGCGCAGGCATTTAGCCGACCGCCGTTAACCTTATCTTAATCCCGATATACCGGGGATCTGCGGCTCGTCAGAGGGCTGAGCCGTTTTGCGCGCCTTCATGTATGCAGGAAGCTCTATTTGATCCACCTCATCGACATACTTCTTCTTTTTCTTCGGGAGCGCCTCTACCGCGTGGTCTGCCTGATCCATGATAGCTTCCCTGTGCTCACGTTCGTATATCTTGAGGTCATCGGCATTAGCTTCACCTGCATGATGCATGGTGATGCGTGTTTTTTTATGTTCGTTTGCGGCGAGGTCGCTTGCATCGACAATATCGGTCTCATGCATAACGGCACGCTTGACATCGGTTTTCTTTTCGCCGAGATCCTTAGCTGCCGAACTCGTATTTCTCATGTAGAGCTTGTTGAGCTTATCTCTTTCGGCAGGCTTCAGCTCGGCTGCATCGACATTCGGGAGATCACCCATATAGTCGATTTTTTTTGATGAGGATTTTTTCTTTGAGCCGAGGTCTGAGACTCTCTGTTCATTGCCTGAGCTGCCGAAAAAATCGTCCTTTCCGTCGCCGCCGCTGTCGGAGAAGAAGTCGTTCCAGAACTGATTGGAAATATTCACCTTATCCTGAGGCTCTGGAGCAGTCTGCTGAGGCTGAGTCTGCGGCTGAGGGGCAGGACTGCCGTATACGGGCGCTGACTGGTTATTTCTGTTCATCGGCTGACCGTACATCTGCTGAGGAACGGGTTGACCGTAGATCGGGATGCCGTTCTGATTATATCCCACTATAACAGGCTGACCGTACATCATCTGCGGAGCAGACTGAGCGTAAACGGGCATACCGTTCTGATCGTATCCCACGATGACGGGCTGACCGTACATCTGCTGAGGTGCAGGCTGAGCGTAAACGGGCATACCGTTCCTGTCGTAGCCGACCATGCGCGGCTGAGCGTACTGCGGCGGCACAGCCATATTCGGCATCGGAGGAGGCGTTCCCATATTCTGCGGAGAAGCTCCGTTCTGCTGAGGCATTGGAACAGCACCTTGTATGAACTGAGGCTGTCGGTGCATCATATTCTGAGCGGCAGGCTGCGGTGCAGATATTATAACGGGCTGCGGAGCTGATGACGGACGCATCATCTGTGCAGGCTCGGGAGCTGTCTGAGCCGTTGTCTGTGCCGGCGGAGCGGCATTCATCGGCTGCGGGATAGGATTAAGGCTTTGCGGCGGTACAGCGTTCACAGTCGGAATGTTCCGAACGGTGCTCTGAGGCTGTTTTGGCTGAGCCGTGGGGATCTTTATCCTGTCAGCGTCGAGCTTGGGGATGAACGGTTCGTCGATATTACTGAAGTCGAACTCCTCATCGGTGTCGAGTTCCTCGGAGGAAAACATACCGCTGTCCTCTTTGGGAGCGCGGTCGTTGATCTTGAAAGTCCCCTCGCTGATCGTGAATTTGTTCTTAGTATCGTTTTCGGAGCGATAGCCTCCCATGTCGGCGTGCTCCGATATAGTTGGTTCCTTCTTCGGCTTCGGCTTAGGAGGTTCATGGAGTTCTGTTCCGCATGAAACACAGAATTTATATTGAGGCAGATTTTCTGTACCGCATTTCGGACAATTCACTTTAATCACTCCTTGCTTCTGTAAATTTAGGCAACGCCATTGCCGTAAAGGCATACTACCTTATTCTATTAAACATTATAGCACTTTCGCTTCTGTTTTTCAAGTGATTTACGAAAAATTGTGAATTAGATGCTATTTTGGCAGAGAAATATGTACAATATGCACTACGATCAATTAAAGTATGACATAATTTCATAAGCGAAAAGGGGACAAACTCTCTTTTCGGAAATCTGCACTCCCTGAACTGCTACTGATCGCTATACGATAAATATTTCGGGAAATTTAAAAAAAATAATGACAAACACTCAAAAAAATGCTATAATAATGTGTGACAAAAAAATCGGTTTTACGGAGATAGTATAAAAATGAACAAATACAAGAAGCTGGCGATGAATACCGCTATTTTTGCGATAGGGAGCTTTGGCTCGAAGATCCTCGTTATCCTCCTGTCGTACCTCTATACCTCGCACATCTCTCCCTCGGACAGCAATACCAAGGAACTGCTTGAGATAACGGCGAATTTTCTCATCCCGATATTCACATTTACAATGAACGAGGCGATAATTCGCTTCGGGCTCGACAAAAAATACAGCAAGCATGCGGTCTTTACTTCCGCCTGCTGCGTATCCGGATGCGGACTCATCCTCATGATGATCTTGTCCCCCCTCCTGTTTTTGCTGAGTTATATTGACGGGTATACATTTCTGCTGATAGTGTACGTTTGTACATCATCGTTCCGACAGCTTTGTTCCCAGTTCGTCCGTGCGCGCGGAATGATCAAGCTGTTTTCGCTGGACGGCATCCTCACCACGCTGACACTCTTTATCTTCAATGTGATCTTCATCTCGAAGCTCGGACTCGGTGTAAGAGGCTTTATGCTTGCGGTCATTCTCTCCGATCTCTGCTCGGCGATATTCCTCTTTATCGTTGCAGGTCTTTACAGGTTCCTCAACAAAAAGTNNAGGCAGCAGGACGCTTGCGAAGAAGATGCTCGGATTCTCTGCTCCGCTCATCCCGACGGCGGTCATGTGGATAATCACAGGCTTTTCCGACCGCCTTTTCATCCGCTATATGCACAGCGACCGCGTTGAGCTTGGCAGCGCTGCCGCAGGCATCTACGGCTATGCAACGAAGATCCCGAACCTCATCTCGATGGTCTCGACTATATTCTTTCAGGCGTGGAACATGTCGGCTATAACGGAAAACGATTCCTCCGACAGAAGCAGCTTCTACGAAAAAGTATATTCGTGCTATCAGTCGATAATGTTCATCGCAGCCGCTTTTCTTGTTGCAGCGGTGCAGGTCATAACTCCGTTCATCATCAACTACAAGAAATTTCCCGAATATTCTACGGTATACCTATATACTCCCGTACTCGTTGCGGCAGTCCTCTTCATGTGTTTTAATCAGTTCCTCAGCTCGATATATACGGCTACAAAGCACACAAAGAATTCCTTCTGGACAAGTCTTTCCGCATGTACCGCCAATATCCTCCTCAACCTCATACTCATCCCACGCTGGGGTATTCAGGGAGCTGCTGCTGCGACCTTGGCAAGCTACGGCTTATGCTACGCATTAAGAATATTCGATGCAAGAAGATACGTACCGTTCAGAGTGAACCACGGCAAATTCCTGCTGAATACGGCGGTCCTCGGCGGACTCTGCTTAGCCGTTGTCAAGCAGCCGATGTTCTATTCTGCGTACCTTGTTTGCGGATTCGTTTTCATGCTCGCCTGCAATTCAGAAGCTGTCATCATCATGATAAAGAAGCTTCTGAAACGCGGATGATCTCTACGGAGGTGAGAATATGATTATAAAGGAAGCTATTCTCAGAGAGCTGACAGGAAATTCCGGAGAATTCGTCTCCGGAGCGGCGCTCGCGCGTTCCTCGGGAGTCAGCCGTAATGCCGTTTGGAAAGCCGTGAAGTCGCTCGAAGCTGACGGCTATAAAATAGAATCTATCACGAGAAAGGGCTACAGGCTTGTCGGACTCAGCAGCCGTCTCGAACGCACGCTAATCCAAAGCGGACTTGAAACACGATATATAGGCAAAAACATAATTATTCTCGACAGCGTTGACTCGACCAATAACTACGCCAAGGAGCTTGCCGCTCAGGGCGCGGAGCACGGAACGGTCGTAGCTGCCGAATCGCAAAGCTCGGGAAAGGGTCGTCTCGGAAGAAGTTTTTCATCCCCGAAAGGCAGCGGACTCTATGTGAGCATTATAATCCGTCCGAAAATCGACATTTCCGAGGCACAGCTCATAACATCGTGCACCGCAGTTGCGGCGGCTGAAGCTGTCGAAACGCTCTGCGGAAGAGATGTCGGCATCAAGTGGGTAAACGATCTGTATATGAATGGACGCAAGATCAGCGGCATACTGACCGAGGCTTCCATGAGCATGGAGACTAATTCTCTCGATCATGCCGTCATTGGCATCGGGATAAATGTACGCTCGGTGAAGGCGCATTTCCCCGAGGAACTGCTCGCGACTGCATCCTCGATCGAGGACGAGACGGGCAGGGGCATCGACCGCAATCGCCTGTGCAGCGTACTTCTGAATACTCTTGAATCTCACCTCGGCACGATCTCGGACAGAAGCTTCATTGAGGGCTACCGCCGCCGCGAGATCCTTACCGGCAATATGATAACCGCAAATATCAAAGGCGTTCAGACGGTCGGTAAAGCGGTCGGTATAGACGAGAATGCCAATCTTCTCGTGGAGCTTTCCGACGGAGTCATACATGCCGTAAACTGCGGCGAGGCAAATCTATGCAGAGTAATAAAGGAGAAATAGCTATGGACAGAGATGCTCTCATAAAAAACCATATGCTCATGAAAAGAGTCAACATAATACAGAATTTCGTTTCAAAAGTTTATATAATGTTTGGCGTACCCGCGATTATTGCAATGATAATAGCTCAGCTTATCTCACCAAATGAGAATAATCCGTTTGAAGCGTTCGTCTTCGACATCTTAGCGCCCGCAATTATGATTTCCACGGGAGTTCTCGGCTGCTACAAAAAGGACAATACCCTTGCGCTTGTCTCAATGGTCGTATCGTTTTGCAGTTTTATTATCGGATTGGTCGGTTTTTTAGGGGTGATCGCATTCGTTCTGACGGTCTACTCGAACAAGATATACCGCTTCCTCGAAACGCAGGAGGGTTTTCCGATGTTCCACGAGCTCCACGAGGAGCGCATAAAGATAGACCACGCTAAGGAGCTGCAGGAAAAACTTGAGAAGCTCAAGAGCACGGAGACCTCCGAGATGACCTCCTATGAGACCGACCCAATTTATTCCGAAGCTCCGACCGATCCCCCTCCGGCTCTCGACCCATATGCTCACAGAGATAAGTACCAAAGGTACTACGAAAAGCTTAAAAAGACCTCTTCAAGCGATATGCTCGATCTCGACTGAGAAGCGGCATTTACTCTTATGTATGCAGCATCGAGACGGTATCTCGGGA
>DHYN01000024.1:17333-23816 GCA_002414125.1 Ruminococcus sp. UBA5129
CCTTGATATTTCATAATAATGTGAATGCTGTTTTCGTAGGGAAACAAAAAGTATTGACATTTTTCTCGAATATGTTATAATAAAAGCAGTGATCTGATTGGAGGTGGAGTCTGTGAATGCAGGTGTTTCAACGGCGTGTCTTTATCCGAAGCCGCTTGAGGACAGTCTATATGAACTGGCGGTAAACGGCGTCACCAATGTTGAAATATTCCTGAACACACATTCGGAGCTCAAACGTAGCTTCGCCGCTGCTCTTGCGGAAACGCTGCGGCGGTTCGATGTGAGCTGTTCATCGGTACACCCGTTTACATGCGAAATGGAACAGCTCGGATTCTTTTCCGATTACGAGCGCAGATTCAATGACAGTCTTGAATATTACAAGCATTATTTCAGCTTTATGAATATGGTGGGCGCTGAGATATTCGTCTTTCACGGCGGAAAGGGCGCTCCGAATGCTCCGCGCGAGCCTTTCTGCGAACGCTTTTCGCGCCTTTACAGAGCAGGACAGGAGGCGGGAGTTACTGTTGCGCTTGAAAACGTTTCGCGGTGCAAAANNATTTATCCGCGATATTGCCGGAATGCTCGGAAACGAGTTCGCGTTCGTTCTCGATACAAAGCAGGCTGTGCGCTCGGGCGAGACCCCGTTCGATTACCTCGATGCCGCAGGCAGCAGGGTGGCGCATGTCCACATAAGCGATTCGGGCGAGCTCGGCGACTGTCTCAGGATAGGCAAGGGCAGATTCCGCTTTAATGCGTTTTTTGCACGCCTCAATGAACTGAATCCCGATTGCAGCGTGATCCTTGAGCTGTACAGAAGCGGATTCAACGGAATAAGCGACTTGGTGAATGACTTCAATGTATTAAATAACATGATTGCGGCAGTACGGTAAAAAAATACCGCTGTATCGCAGGGTTTGGAGGATAATATGAAATGTCCGTACTGCGGGTCAGACGACTCTAAGGTGGTGGACTCGCGCCCTACCGATGACAAGATCAGGAGAAGAAGAGAGTGCATCAGATGCAGGACGCGGTTCACAACGTATGAGATCGTGGAAATGCCGCTGCTCATGGTTGAAAAGCGTGACGGAACGTTTGAACCGTTCAATCGCTCAAAGCTCATAAACGGCATTTTCTCGGCTATCAAAAAGCGTCCGGTAACGATAGATCAGGTCTCGCAGATAGCCGATCATATAGAAAATCACTACGCAAATGCGCTCAAGACCGTAGCAAGATCGTCCGATATCGGCGGAATGGTGCTCAAAAAGCTCAAGGAGATCGACTCCATATCTTATATACGGTTTGCCTCGGTGTATAGGGATTTCACCGATATTGAGAGCTTCGTTGCGGCTATCAGCGAGCTTGATGAGAATAAAAAAATTTCAGAAAACGCCGAAAAAGGCGTCCGACAGGAGGATTAACCATGAATGCGATCATTGATTTTCTCGACAATTTCAGCGACGTAGATGCTCAGAACAGTTGGAACGGCAGAGACGTGAAGAACTACCGTTTGCTGGCAACTATCCCTTATCTGCTCCCGATACTTTTTATGCTCCCCTACAACAGGAACAACTGCTCGGAGTACTGCTGCTTTCACTCGGCTCAGCAGCTTGCGTGGTTTATCACAACGCTCGTGATGTGGATAGTGATACTTCTCCTCAAATTCATCGGTGTTACGGCAGTGATCGGTTGGATTCTCGGAGTCCTCTGGATCATTGGAGCTGCCGTGCTCACTATCGGCGCGTATAACGACCTTGCACTGAGAGTACCGCTCATCGGCAGATTTACCGAGATATTCTGATCTCAGCCGACTGCAAGACGAAGTGAACCGCCGTCCTCGCTGTATATCATCGAGGCGACAGCTTTATCGTCGCATACAAGCAGCTCCGCAAGCATTTTACGGCTTTCGGGGCTGTAGTTTTTTACCTCGTAGACATAGAGCCGCGCATCCCTGCCCGCGTATTCCCGCAGCGGAAGTCCCTGCTTATCCTGAACGGCGGCATATTCCTCGTATGCAGGAGAAAAATCCTCGGGAATTGTGACGCTTTTCGAGCATATCTCCTCGACCTCCCACCCGTGCAGGGCAAAGTAGGTTATGCGGTCGGAAACCTCCGCTGCGGCTACGAAATCACTCTTCGGGACGGATGTGGTCTTTCTTCCTGACATAAAAACTGCCGCCCCTGTGAGTGTTACGGCTGCCGCGATAATAATAATGTGTGATCTCTTCATTGTGCACCTCCGTTATGTATTGCAATTCCTTGCGGAAGGATTTATAATTAGAATATATGAATTACGAAAAGGCATTATGCCGAAAGGAACAACTATGAGCCTTATAAGACTTGACAAATTTATCTCTGAGCGCACTGAGTATTCGCGGAGCACTGTCAAGGAGCTTGCGAGAAAGGGAAAGATCAACGTGGACGGCACTCCCGTAAAGGCGTCCGATACGAAGATAGACCCCGATAAGCAGGCTGTGACCGTTGACGGACGGAGCATCGGCGCACAAAAATTCCGTTACATTCTGCTCAACAAGCCTCAGGGTTATGTGTGCTCGACGGACGACAAGGACGGAGAGACTGTGATGAGTCTTGTCCCTCCTGAGATGAGGACGAAGAACATGTTTCCTGCCGGTCGTCTCGACAAGGATTCGCTCGGAGCCCTCCTGATAACCGATGACGGAGCTCTCGCGCACAGGATGCTCTCGCCGAAGAGCCACATCCCCAAAATCTATATTGTGAAACTTGACAGGAGCTTCAAAAATGAATATATTAACAAATTCAATGAAAGTTTACTTTTGGACAACGGCGAGCAATGCCTCCCCGCAAGGGTCAGACCTCTTGAAAACAGCAGTAAACTGGCATTTGTAGAGCTTCATGAGGGAAAATATCACCAGATAAAAAGAATGTTCGCGGCTGTTGGCAATCATGTCGAGGTTTTGATGCGAGTTTCGATCGGAGGACTTGTTTTGCCCGAAAAACTGGGAAAAGGTCAGTGTATGGAATTATTGCACAAAGATGTTGAAAGCTTGTTCCAAAACCTCGATTTCGACGATTTTTGCTCTCGTTTTTCCCCTGTTTTTTCGGCATTTCACCTAAACAACTAATTCAAACTTTGTCAATTTAGTATCTTGCAATTTCCGCAGAAATTTGGTATTATATTATCATAGCTGATAATGGCTAAAATATCAGCAAGAATTTTTGAATTGGAGGACTGGAATCAAAATGGCAGGTTTAACACTTAAAAATATTTACAAAAAATACCCGGGCGGTGTAGTTGCTGTTTCGGATGTTAACTTAGAGATCAGAGATAAGGAGTTTATCGTTCTCGTTGGACCTTCAGGCTGCGGTAAGTCTACGACACTTCGTATGATCGCAGGTCTTGAGGAGATCTCGGAGGGTGAGCTCTATATCGGCGACCGCCTTGTAAACGATATTGCTCCTAAGGACAGAGATATCGCAATGGTTTTCCAGAACTATGCTCTTTATCCGCATATGACTGTTTTTGAGAACATGGCTTTCGGACTCAAGCTCCGTAAGGTTCCCAAGGACGAGATTGAGAGAAAGGTTAACGAGGCTGCTAAGATTCTCGACCTTACCAAGCTCCTTGACAGAAAGCCTAAGGCTATGTCGGGCGGTCAGAGACAGAGAGTTGCTCTCGGTCGTGCTATCGTTCGTTCACCTCAGGTATTCCTCCTCGATGAGCCTCTTTCAAACCTCGATGCTAAGCTCCGTGCTCAGATGAGAACCGAGATCTCTAAAATCCACAAGAAGCTCGGTACTACATTTATCTACGTAACTCATGACCAGACTGAGGCTATGACAATGGGCGACAGAATCGTTTGTATGAAGGACGGCTTCGTTCAGCAGATCGACACTCCTCAGAACCTCTATGAGAATCCTGCAAACAAGTTCGTAGCAGGCTTCCTCGGTTCACCTCAGATGAACTTCGTTGATGCAGTTCTTAAGGAGGAATTCGGTCAGTACGTTGTTGAGTTCGGCTCTGAGAGCACAAGAATGCGCGACGGCGTTAAGTACCAGATTATCGTTCCCGAGGCTAAGGTAAACTCCGAGCTCGCTGCTTATGTAAATAAGGAGATCATCCTCGGCGTTCGTCCCGAGTCTATCCACGATGAGGAAATGTACCTCTCGAACGCTACAACAGGCGTTATCGACTGTGAAGTTGAGATCACAGAAATGATGGGTGCTGAGACTTACCTCTACCTCCTCTGTGAGGGTATTCCGCTTACAGCTCGTGTAAGCCCGAGATCAACTGCAAGATCAGGCGACTTCATCAAGGTTGCTATTGATCCTAACAGAATCCACATCTTTGACAAGGAAACTGAAAAGACTATTGTAAACTGATTGCTAATTTTTTTCATATTTATCCTTTCTTTCCTATCCTATGGGGTGGCGGAGTTCCCGACACTCCAGCAAAAAACACAGCTTTTACGCTGTGTTTTTTGTTTATACAAAGGAAGATGTTTCCACATTTTCAAAATAAGTTTTCCACGTTGTGTTGAAACAGGTGTTAAGTTACGGACTGGAATGTTGAAAACGTTGTGGAAAGTGTGGAAAACTAACGGAAATGCCTTTATTTCTATACTTAAAAAAGTTGAAAACTTGTGGGGATAATAGGTGAAAACCTGCGAATAATAAAAATACGTTGTGGAAAACCTGTCCACAAACGATTTTAACAGGAAAAGGATTGATATTATGAAGAAGCTTTTTGCAGCGGCAACTTTAGGCGCACTCATGTGCGTGGCTTTGACAGCCTGCGGCAGCAACGATAATTCCGAGGCGAACGCCAGCTCATCAAAGGCTGAGAGCAGAGTTGAGTCCTCGATCGCCGCGACTGAAAAACGTACAGAATCCCCGACCGCCGCGACCGAAAATCGTGCCGATGACGTTATTGACGGCATCGGTGAAGCCGGTAAGGACATCGTTGACGGCGCAAGTGAAGCGCTTAATGATGCCGCAGACGGAATTATGGGCTCAGATGTGAGCACCGATCGGTAATATGAAGAAAGCCTCCGAATATTGACGGAGGCTTCTTTACGTTTTGTGGGAGAAAGCTTTTCGATATGGCTTAAAGCCTGTCTGACGAAATGAAGCGAATTGCCTTAACAGGATATGTCCGCCGCTCATGTACAAGCGTATTCACTAAAAATACACTTTCTGCCGTATGCAAATTTTGGTTTTCTGTCAATTGATTTTGTGCAAAAAAAACCTTATAATAATAATTGGTATTTCTAAGCCGCTCTTTATCTCCGAATTTCGGGGAATTATTATAGAAGGAATGATTCATAATGGGTAACAAGGTAGTAAAATTTGGCGGAAGCAGTCTCGCCGATGCAAATCAATTCAGAAAGGTAGCTTCGATCATCAAGAGCGATGACCGAAGAAGGTATGTCGTTCCGTCGGCTCCCGGAAAGCGCTTTTCCGATGACATCAAGATCACCGATATGCTCTACAAGTGCGCTGAACTTGCAGGCAGCGGTATGGATTTCTCCGAGCCGTTCCACACGATCAAGGAACGCTATTACGGCATTATCAGTGACCTCGGTCTTGATCTCTCTCTCGATGACGAGTTCGCAGAGATCGCAGATGAGCTTAAAAATCGCCCCTCTAAGGACTTTGCCGCAAGTCGTGGTGAGTTCCTCAACGGCAAGATACTTGCAGCTTATCTCGGTTTCAACTTCATTGATGCCGCTGATGTGATCGTTTTCGATACAAAGGGAAATCTCCTTCTTGATAAGACTGTGAGCACTGTCCGTTCACGCATAAGCGGTCTTGACAACGCTGTTATTCCCGGCTTCTACGGAAGAACTACCGAAGGATTTATCAAGACGTTTTCGCGCGGAGGTTCGGATGTTACCGGCTCGATCATCGCAAATGCCGTCAGAGCAGAGATCTACGAGAACTGGACCGATGTTTCCGGATTTCTTGTTGCCGATCCGAGGATCGTTGAGAATCCCGATGTCATCAGCGTTATAACTTACCGTGAGCTCCGCGAGCTTGCCTATATGGGAGCTTCCGTGCTTCATGAGGATGCTATTTTCCCTGTTCGTTCAGCCGGCATCCCGATCAATATCAGAAATACCAATCGTCCTCAGGATGCAGGTACGATGATCGTATCCTCCGACCACGATTTCAAGGGCGAAAGTGTTGCACATACGATTACCGGTATCGCGGGAAGAAAGGGCTTCAGCACGATAAATATCGAGAAGGCCATGATGAACAGCGAGACAGGCTTCGGCATGAAGGTGCTTAAGGTGCTCTTTGAGAACGGTCTTTCGTTTGAGCACATGCCCTCGGGAATTGATACAATGAGTATAATCGTTGACAGTGCAAAGCTGGAGTCTGTTCGCGATAAGGTCATCGCTCAGCTCCGCCGAGAGGTTGCTCCCGACCATATCGACGTTGAGGACGGCATAGCTCTTCTTGCTGTAGTCGGTCGCAGAATGAAGAACACACGCGGTACAGTTGC
>DHYN01000057.1:0-244 GCA_002414125.1 Ruminococcus sp. UBA5129
CTCCCGATACCGCCTCAATATAGCATAAATAGAAGTAAATACCGCTGCTGCAAAAATTTCACACAGCTTTGCGTTTGCGACAAATTTCCCGTTTCGCCGATGATATAATATTGATGAGCCAACTAACTCGCAAATTAAGTCATGAGCACGAGTTCTTTTCGGGTTAGGTGTTACGGCAACAGTATCGGAAATGAAAAGGAGGACAAGCATGAAACTTGATATAAGATCGGAAAACGGCAGTGCG
>DHYN01000057.1:309-4784 GCA_002414125.1 Ruminococcus sp. UBA5129
GAGGAGCTTCGTAATGGATTTTCGTAATATAACGTTCATGGACAGCTCAGGGATAGGGCTGATAATAGGGCGCAGCAAGCTGCTTCGCGAGTGCGGAGGGGAGCTTACCGTGCGGGATCCACAGACATACATCCGCCGTGTGATGAAGCTCTCGGGTATCGAGCGCCTTGTCAAGATCACCGCGAGCAAATAAGGTAGGAGGATAAAGATGAAAGTACTTAACGAGATTAAATTTATCATGCCGTCGCTTTCGGTGAACGAGAGTGCCGCAAGAGCGGTCGTATCGTCGTTTCTGACTCAGGCTGACCCGACTGTCGAGGAGCTGTCAGATATACGGACGGCGGTTTCCGAGGCGGTAACGAATTCCGTAGTCCACGGCTACCGCCACACAAAGGGCAATATCGAGCTGACTGTCAGGCTGCTGCCGGAACGTGTCATCTACATAAAAATAAAGGACAAAGGCTGCGGCATCCCCGATATCAAGCAGGCTATGGAACCTCTTTTCACGACAGCGCCCGAGGAGGAACGCTCCGGACTCGGTTTTTCGGTAATGGAGCAGTTTACGGACAAGCTCACTGTGAAGAGCGTTCTTGGAAAGGGTACGACCGTGATAATGCGCAAAAGGCTCGGAACGCATGGAGACTGAGTTGAAAAATCATCCCACCGCAGAGGAAAACCTCGGTCTTGTGCATCTTTGCGCAAATAAGTTCCGCGGCAGAGGGATCGACTATGACGATCTGTATTCCGCAGGATGCATAGGCTTGCTCAAGGCGGTGAAGGCGTTCGACTGTGAGCGCGGAGTGAAGTTTTCGACATATGCCGTACCGGTAATACTTGGCGAGATCAAACGCCTGTTTCGTGACGGCGGAACGGTAAAGGTGAGCCGCAGTCTGAAGGAGCTTTCGATGCGGATACAGCGGCTGTGTGAGCAGTTTCGTCAGGAGCAGGGCAGAGAGCCGGCGATAAGTGAGATAGCGGCGCTTTCGGGTGAATCCGAGACAGCGGTCGCCGAGGCGCTTTGTGTCAGTCAGCCGCTTATTTCGCTGACGGCAGGCGATGACGGAGAGGGTCAGATAGACGTTCCGACCGAGTCACCCGACGGAGAGATCGTCGATATACTGGCGCTGCGGCAGATCATGGCACGGCTTCCGCAGAATGACCGTGCTCTCCTTGAACTGCGGTATTTCAGAGGACTCACCCAGACAAAGACAGCCGCAGCGCTCGGAATGACACAGGTGCAGGTGTCGAGGCGCGAAAAAAAGCTCCTTGCGCAGATGCGTGAGGAGCTGTTGGAATAATGCTGATTCGCAAAAAGGCTCAGAATATCAGATATGCGATGACCGAATTCGACATGAGAAAGCCTTTCGGCGTGAGAGCGATATTATCTTCGTTTCGCAGCAGATAGCCTTCGGAGATGAGCCGCGGCAGCTTCCGTTCAATGTCGGCACGATGATCGCCGCATTTGCAGAGGTCGAGTCCCTCGGTGAGTCTTAGTCTAAGCATTGCACGTTCTTCAAATCCGAGGGGATGCTCGTCCGTGATCGTCACAGGCTGATGCTCCGAGTCGATAAACCGCTGTACATCGGAATCCGAGGCAAATCGCACGCTNNCGAATGTGCGGACGGACCTATCCCGATATAGTCGAGACACTTCCAGTATCTTGAATTATGTCTGCTCTCAAATCCTCGTTTTGCGAAATTCGACACCTCGTACTGTTCAAAGCCGTATTCCGCAAGAAGCCGTACCGTTTCGAGGTACAGCTCGGCAGCTCCGTCCTCGTCAGGCAGAAGACCGGAGACTCCCTCCGTCTCAAAGGGAGTGCCCTCCTCGACCTTGAGAATGTATGCGGAGACATGTTGTATCGGAAGAGANNCGAGATGCGAGCTTCCTGATCGAGTATTCGAGATTTTTCGGAGTCTGCATCGGGAGCGCGAGCATGAGGTCGCAGGAAATATTCGTGAAGCCTGCATTTTTCGCATCCTCAACGGCTTTTTCGGCGCGTTCTGCCGAGTGAGACCTGCCGAGAAAGCTTAGCTCGTCATTGTTCATTGACTGCACTCCGATAGAGAGTCTGTTTACTCCGCAGTATCGCAGCTCGGCAAGTTTTTCCGGAGTAAGCGTATTGGGATTTGCCTCGAGCGTGACCTCGGCATCGTCCGTGAGGCAAAAGCTTTCCCGAATCCCTGTCATAATACGCGAAATATCGCTTCCGCTCAGCAGCGAGGGAGTTCCTCCTCCGAAATACACCGTATCGGTCGTACGCGAGACATCGCCGTAAAATTCAATATTCCGCAGAACGGCGCTGACGTAGCCCTCTGCGGAATTTTTTGTATATGGTATTGAATAAAACGCGCAGTATCGGCATTTTCTGCCGCAGAATGGGACATGTAAATAGAGTCCGAGCTCTGTCATGGCAGGTCGATGCGGATAGCCTCGGTGAGTCTGAAGAAGAACGCGTTTACGAGTCTCGGAACGAGAAAAAGCGCGAGAATGAGACCGATGACCTGTGGTATCTCAAAAATAGTGGGGTGCAGATAGATGTAGATAACAGTGGCGAACACGCATACGGAAAAGATCGCATTGAATATCGTAGCACCCTTGCCGTTCACACAGCGCTTTCCGCACTTTTTACACGGTCTGCCCTTGGAGTTGAGCTGACCTGCCATAGCCTTTGTGAATGGATTAAAAGTTTTCTCACCGCAGTGAGGACATGTGTATATACTCATAGTTTTCCCTTCCTGTCGTCATGTATCGAGCTTGAGGACGCTCATGAATGCTTCCTGCGGAACTTCTACCGTACCGAGCTGACGCATTCTCTTTTTGCCCTCCTTTTGCTTTTCGAGGAGCTTTTTCTTTCTTGTGATGTCGCCACCGTAGCACTTGGCGAGAACGTCCTTGCGCATTGCCTTTACGGTCTCACGGGCGATGATCTTTCCGCCGATAGCCGCTTGGATCGGGACTTCAAAGAGCTGACGCGGAATATTGTCCTTGAGCTTTTCGGCGATCTTTCTTGCTCTGCCGTATGCCTTGTCGGTGTGGATGATGAATGAGAGCGCATCGACGATTTCTCCGTTAAGGAGAATATCGAGCTTGACGAGCTTTGAGGGTGCATATCCGAGCATTTCGTAGTCAAACGAAGCATAGCCGCGCGTACGCGATTTGAGAACATCGAAGAAGTCATAGACTATCTCGTTCAGAGGGAGCTCATAGTGGAGGTTAACGCGCGTATCATCGAGATACTGCATGTCCTTGAAAACGCCGCGTCTGTCCTGACACAGCTCCATGATATTTCCGACAAATTCCGAGGGGGAGAGTATATCCGCCTTGACCATAGGCTCTTCGGCGAGCTGGATGAGGGCGGGGTCGGGGTAATTGGTGGGATTGTCGATATACTGGACATCGCCGTTTGTCATAGTTACCTTATATATAACTGACGGAGCGGTAGTAATGAGATCGAGATTGTATTCGCGTTCGAGACGTTCCTGAATGATCTCCATGTGGAGGAGTCCGAGGAATCCGCATCGGAAGCCGAATCCGAGAGCGATAGATGTCTCCGGCTCGAACGAGAGCGAAGCGTCGTTGAGCTGAAGCTTTTCGAGTGCATCGCGCAGATCGCCGTACTTAGCGCCGTCAGCAGGGTAGATACCCGAGAACACCATCGGATTTACCTTTCTGTAGCNNCACGGACAGTCATTGTTTGTGACGGTATCGCCGACACGCGTATCGCCGATACTCTTGATAGATGCGGAGATATATCCGACCTCGCCTGCTTCGAGGATGCCGTTGTTGACGAGTGAATCCGCATCCATACAGCCTGCCTCTACAACGGTGAAAACAGCTCCCGTAGCCATGAGTCGGATGCTGTCGCCGACACGGACTGTTCCTTCCTTGACACGGACGTAGATGATAACACCCTTGTACGAATCGTAATAGCTGTCGAAGATGAGCGCCTTGAGAGGCTTTTCGGGATCGCCCTTGGGAGCAGGGATATCTGTTACGATCTTCTCGAGGACTTCCTCAATGTTGACGCCTGTTTTAGCTGAAATGCGCGGAGCATCCATAGCAGGGATGCCGATTACGTTTTCGATCTCATGGCATACGCGTTCGGGGTCGGCTGACGGTAGGTCGATCTTGTTTACGACAGGAACTACCTCGAGGTCGTGTTCGATAGCGAGATAGGTGTTCGCGAGGGTCTGAGCCTCGATGCCCTGAGAAGCGTCAACAACGAGGATAGCTCCCTCACATGCGGCGAGCGAACGTGATACCTCGTAGTTGAAGTCAACGTGACCGGGAGTGTCGATGAGGTTGAAGATATAGTCCCTGCCGTCACGGGCGGTATATTTCAAGCGGACGGCACGGGCTTTTATCGTTATGCCGCGTTCGCGCTCGATGTCCATGTTGTCGAGGAGCTGCTCCTCCATGTCACGGACGGCAACTGTCTCTGTCTTTTCGAGAATACGGTCGGCAAGAGTTGA
>DHYN01000057.1:4864-5459 GCA_002414125.1 Ruminococcus sp. UBA5129
CATTATTCCGAGAGATCGGCGATAATTGCCTTGAACGCTTCGATGTCCTTGTCGTAGGTTTTCTGCATAGCCTCCTTGTCATCGTAAAGGAGCTTTTCGGGAGCGCGTACTGCGAGATAGAGATCATCGGTCACGGCATCCTCCGAAACGCCAACCTTTTCGGCAAAGCTTGTTCCCTTGAGGAAGAACTTGCAGCCCTTGACGTGCGGATTATCGGGGAACATCTTCGTGAGGTCCACGAATGTATCCTCGGGGACGAGCAGATCCGAGAGCTTGTCGCCTGCAATGATGATAGAAGCGTCAGCTGATTCAAATTCAACGGTCAGCTTCGTATCAACGCCGTAAGCGTAATTCGTGCGGTAGTTGTCGCTGTAGGGGATGTAGTGTACAGCGGTGTGGATCTCGTTGTTCTTGTTGAAGTCCTGAGTGAAGCTTTCGAGGTACTTTTCGAGCATAGGCGTTTGATTGAGCTCGGCGTTGTCGGTCACGAGAAGCACTATCATATCGGGATTCTCTCTTGTTGCGAGGTCGTAGATGAGGAATACGGCGAGTGCGGCGATCACGGTCGCGATGCCGAGCCACCATTTATTGAGAT
>DHYN01000057.1:5493-10825 GCA_002414125.1 Ruminococcus sp. UBA5129
CGGAAAGGCGGAGAGTATCTCGCTTTCTTCTGTCTGAGCCTGTTTCATGCGAAGCAGCTCCTTGCGTTCCTCCATGATACGGCGGTCGTAAGCCTCGCGTTTTTGTTTTTCGCGCTGCTGTCTGAGGCTTATGGCCTTGCGTTCGCGTTCCTCCATTTCGATCTGCTTCTGAGCCTGCATTTCGCGTGCGGTACTTAGTACGCTTTTCGAGACATGGATCTTTTCGTCAGAGCTGTCGGGTTTTATTTTTTTGGTATCCTTTTCGTTTTTTTTCATATCTTGACGTTTCCTCTATATTGATTCTGTATTAATATAGTATACCTGAATATTATAACAGAATCCGTGTGAAAAGTAAAGTGGATTTTCTGAAAAGCTGTAGATTTTTTTGTGACAGCATTTATCACAAGGAGTGTTGTAGGCAAAATGACGGAAGTAAGTTTGCGGCGAACCTTAGTGAAAAATGACAAATCATTCGTCAAAACGCACAAAGTTGTGTGTTTAAAATTGTGTGTATTTTTAGTAAATTTAAAATATATCACTATTTTTTTCATTTCTTCAAAAAAATACTTGCAGTTTTTGGTGAAATGTGATAAAATATAGTGATGATTAATTTTTATTTGTTGTTACAAGGAGAACTACTATGGCAAGAATCAAGGCAGCGGTCATTTTCGGCGGAGTTTCAAGCGAGCATGAGCTTTCGCTCGCATCGGCTGTTGATGTTATCGAAAGCATACCTGCCGAAAAATACGAGGTCATCTGCATCGGTATAACAAAAAAGGGACGCTGGCTCTTCTTCCCGGGCGGAACAGAGGAGATCGCGGACGGCTCGTGGGAGATGAATCCCGACTGCACTTCAGCGGTGATCTCTCCCGATCCTATCCACAAGGGCATCCTCACGATTGAGAACGGTGAGGTGTCGCTTAAGCGCATAGACGTTGTGTTTCCGCTTCTTCACGGCAAATTCGGCGCTGACGGTTCGATACAGGGACTCCTCGATATGGCAGGCATTCCGTATGTCGGCTGCGGACTCCTCGCATCGGCTTCGTGCATGGATAAGTCGCATATCCATATGATACTCGACGATTATAATATCAAAACTGCCGCATGGAGACTCATAACCCAGCGCGAGATAAATGATCTTGACAGCATGTGTGAGACGATCGCAGGCGAGCTCGGATTCCCGCTCAAGGCAAAGCCTGCTAACTGCGGAAGCTCTGTAGGCTGCTCAAGGGCAGACAATGTCGAGGAGCTCGAGGCTGCCGTTAAGACTGCATTTTCACATGACAATAAGGTCGTTGTGGAACGCTTCATCGAGGGCAGAGAGCTTGTGACGGCTGTTTACGGCTACGATTCGCCCGTGTGCTCGTATGTCGGGGAAATACTTTCCACGAACGGTCACATTAACTCAAAGGAGACTTTTGCCGTTGACGGCGGAGAGCTTAAGATCCCTGCCGATATGGATGATGACACTATCTCCCGTATCCGCAGAACGGCAGTCGATGCATATAAGGCGCTCGGATGCAAGGGTATGGCAAGAGTCGATTTCTTCATGGATGCAAACGGTGAGCTCTACCTGAACAAGATAGCCGCAATGCCGGCTTTCAGCAAAGACGCCATATATCCGCAGCTCATGGAGCATATGGGTACAGATCTTCCTGAGCTTATCGACCTTCTCTGCGAGCAGGCTGTTGAAAACGCCGAAAGGACCTATTGATAAGGAGGGTCTGACGTGGATAAAAGGATCACAATATCTCTTACAAGCGTTCAGCGGCAGGATGACGATGAGACCCGTACCGAACTCATCACGCCTGCAACGCTTTACACCGACAAGGACAAGTGTATTATCGTCTACGAGGATACGGAGGCGACGGGCTTTGAGGGCTCGACCACCACGATAACCGTTGATGACGGAAAATGCGCCTCTATAATAAGATGCGGTACGGCAAATTCCCTGCTGTCGCTTGAAATGGGAAAAAAGCACTTCTGTCAGTACGGGACGCCGTTCGGAAATATGCAGATCGGCGTGTTCACCCACGATATAAAGGACAAGATACGCGAGGACGGCACGCTTTATATGAAGTATACCCTCGACCTCAATTCGTCGTATCTTTCGGATAACGAGATCATCCTGAAAATACAGGATCATAGTATATAGAAAGAAAGGAATCCCCCAATATGTCTGATCTTATCAAAAATGCCTCCGAACAGCTCAGGGAGCTTATCATGGACTCGCTCGGAGTTCTTGTTGCGGAGGAAGCAGTCCCGTCGGCTGCGATACCTGCATTCAATATTGAGATACCTGCCGATAAGTCGCACGGAGATTTTGCCGCAAATATCGCAATGGTATGTGCAAAGAGCTTCAAGATGCCTCCGAGAAAGATCGCCGAGCTACTTGTGGAGAAAATCGACCTCACAGGTTCTGTGTTCGAGCGCGC
Organism: Ruminococcus sp. UBA5129; assembly: GCA_002414125.1. Classification (GTDB taxonomy): domain Bacteria; phylum Bacillota; class Clostridia; order Oscillospirales; family Ruminococcaceae; genus Ruminococcus. The sequence goes on from DHYN01000057.1 coordinate 7,929, forward strand.
CGAGATCGCAGGTCCGGGCTTCATGAACTTCTTCCTCGGAAGAAAATGGTTCTCGGATGTGGTAGAGAATGTTCTCGAGGAGAACGAGGAGTACGGAAAGACCGATTTCGGCAAAGGAAAAAAGGTGCTTGTTGAATTCGTCTCTGCAAACCCGACAGGTCCGATGCATATCGGCAACGCAAGAGGCGGTGCGATCGGTGACTGCCTTACAAGCGTCCTACAGTGGGCAGGCTATCACGCAGAACGTGAATTCTACGTTAACGATGCAGGAAATCAGATCGAAAAATTCGGGAAATCCCTTTCGCTCAGATATCAGCAGGTGTGCAGTGCCGAGGGCGAAAAGATCCGTACCGATGCCGAAGGCGATACCGAGACGGTTTGCCGCATGATATACGGCGAGGACGGCAACAGCGATATGTTCCCAATGCCGGAGGACACCTACCGCGGACAGGACATAATCGAACATGCAAAGAATTATGCGGATGAGTTCGGCAGCTCACTTGTTGACGTTTCCGATGAGGAACGCAGAAGGGTACTTGTCGATTATGCTCTTCCCAAAAATATCGCAGGTCTCGAGCGCGACCTCAAGAAGTACCGAATCGTTTACGATACATGGTTCAGAGAGAGCAAGCTCCATGCAAGCGGCGAGACGATGCGCATAGTCGAAAAGCTCCGTGAGACCGGTCATACATATGAACAGGAGGGCGCAACATGGTTCAGAGCGACCGATTTCGGAGTCGACAAGGACTTTGTGCTCGTCCGTGCAAACGGTATTCCGACATATGTAGTTCCCGACATCGCCTACCACTATGACAAGCTTGTAACAAGAGGCTTCGATAAGGCGATCAATGTCCTCGGTGCAGATCACCACGGATATGTTCCGAGACTCAAAGCTGCTTTGACGGCTCTCGGAGTCGATGCGGACAAGCTTGACGTAGTGCTTATGCAGATGGTACGCCTTGTCCGTCAGGGCGAGGTCGTAAAGCTTTCCAAGAGAAGCGGAAAGGCTATTACGCTCGTAACGCTTCTCGATGAGATCCCGATAGATGCTGCAAGATTCTATTTCAACCTCCGCGAGGCAAATTCGCAGTTTGAGTTTGACCTTGATCTGGCGGTCGAGAAGTCCTCGCAGAACCCTGTTTACTACGTTCAGTACGCTCACGCGAGAATTTGCAGTCTGATTGCAAATCTCAGCTCCGAGGGAATTGAGATCCCCGACAGGGCTGATCTCAGTCTCCTTGACAATCCACGTGAGATAGAGCTTATTCGTCATATAGCATCTCTCCCGACGGAGATAACGATCGCGGCTAAGAACTACGATCCCGCTAAGCTTACGAAGTACGTCATCGACCTCGCAACGCTGTTCCACCGCTTCTATGATGCTTGCAGCGTGAAAAATGCCGAGACCGATGAGCTTCGCGGTGCACGTCTGATGCTCTGCAAGGCAGTCCGCATCGCGATAAGGAACGTTCTGGCGCTGCTCAAGATCGACTGTCCCGAAAAAATGTAACGTTTCTGTAATGGTTTGTTACATTTCGGTTACAGCGAAAGTGATAGATTTGTGATGTTTTAACATATCGAAGTGCCCGAATATGGTATATATGTAGATTTTCAGATGAAAATTAACACTTTGTTAACAAATTTAGTCCGAAAATATGTTACAATTTGTAATATATTAGAGAACTTTCGCAGCGTTCTCTTTCCCTTGAAATTTACTCAGAATAAATAATAATTAAGAGAAGGGATTTCATTATGTCCAACAGATTATTTCAGGGTTTAGTTCATCAGATGCGCGATACTATTGACGCTACCATAGGCGTAGTCGACGAAACAGCTACGATTATTGCTTGCAGCGATCTCTCGCGTGTAGGCACTACAAATGAATTCGTTTCACTCGATCTCAGTGATTCCCACGATATTTTTATTCGTGACGGATTTACGTATAAGCCATTCGGTTCAAGAGTTAAGCCTGATTATGCCGTCTTTGTAGAAGGCGTTGACGACGCTGCCGCTAAGTATGCAAGCATCCTTGCAATCACACTTTCAAATATCAAACAATATTATGACGAAAAATACGACAGAAATAACTTCATAAAAAACGTTATTCTTGACAACGTACTTCCCGGAGACATCGTTATTAAAGCTCGCGAGCTTCACTTCAACGCTGAGATCAGCCGCGCCGTATTCCTTATCAGAATTATATCTGCAAACGATATTTCCGCTTACGATGTTATCCAGAACCTTTTTCCAGACAAGAATAAAGACTTTGTTTTCAATATTACAGAAACAGACATTGTTCTTGTAAAAGAGCTTAAAAGCGCTGTTGATTCAAAGGATCTTGAAAAGCTTGCACGTTCTATCGCCGATACACTCTCCAGCGAATTCTACACAAGAGTAAACGTTGGAATAGGTACTGCAGTTGTCGGAGTTAAAGATCTCGCGCGTTCTTTCAAGGAAGCACAGATGGCTCTTGAAGTCGGAAAGGTATTTGATACTGACAAGGTAATCGTGAGCTATGAAAACCTCGGAATCGCTCGTCTTATCTATCACCTCCCCACAACGCTCTGCGATACTTTTCTTCATGAAGTATTCAAGGTCGGAAGTATTGAATCTCTCGATCATGAAACGCTCTTTACAATCCAAAAGTTCTTTGAAAATAATCTTAATGTTTCAGAAACATCGAGAAAGCTTTTCGTACACAGAAATACGCTTGTTTACAGGCTTGAAAAAATCAAGAAGCTCACAGGTCTTGACCTCCGCGAGTTCGATCATGCAATTATTTTCAAGATCGCTCTCATGGTAAAGAAGTACCTGTCGGCTAACCCCGTTAAGTTCTGATATTTTATAGCAAACTCCAAATATATTTGGAGTTTGTTATTTGCCGATACGCACGGAGC
>DHYN01000013.1:0-121 GCA_002414125.1 Ruminococcus sp. UBA5129
GTATGACGGCCGCCCTCTTCCTTCTTAAGAACGTAAACCTGACCTGCAAACTTGGTGTGGGGGTGGATCGAGCCGGGCTTACAGAGAACCTGACCTCTTTCAACCTGATCTCTTGTGATAC
>DHYN01000013.1:160-664 GCA_002414125.1 Ruminococcus sp. UBA5129
CAAGACCTGTAACAACTGTTGTCTGCTTCTCATCTGAGAGACCAACGATCTCTACCTGCTCGTTAACGTTGAGTCTACCTCTCTCAACTCTGCCTGTAACAACGGTACCACGACCTGAAATAGTCATAGTATCCTCGATAGGCATAAGGAAAGGCTTAGCATCGTCACGCTCAGGGCTGGGGATGAACTCGTCAACAGCGTTCATGAGCTCGATGATAGGAGCGTAAGCGGGATCGCTGAGGTCATCAGGAGCATTGAGAGCAGCAAGAGCTGAACCCTTGATGATAGGTGTATCGTCGCCGGGGAAATCGTAAGATGAGAGAAGATCTCTGATATCCATCTCTACGAGCTCGAGGAGCTCTTCATCGTCAACCTGGTCAGCCTTGTTCATGAATACAACGATTGCAGGAACGCCAACCTGACGAGCGAGAAGGATGTGCTCTCTTGTCTGAGCCATAGGACCGTCAGAAGCAGCTACTACGAGGATAGCGCCGTCCATCTGAG
>DHYN01000013.1:685-3953 GCA_002414125.1 Ruminococcus sp. UBA5129
CAGTCAACGTGTGCATAGTGACGAGCATCAGTCTCATACTCAACGTGAGCAGTATTGATAGTGATACCACGCTCTCTCTCCTCAGGAGCCTTATCGATCATATCGTAAGCCTCGTACTGAGCCTGACCCTTCATAGCGAGAGTCTTTGTGATAGCAGCAGTAAGAGTAGTCTTACCGTGGTCAACGTGTCCGATTGTACCAATGTTTACATGGGGTTTTGTTCTTTCAAATTTAGCCTTTGCCATTGGAAAATTCCTCCTTATAATTAGAATTAGAAAATCCGTATAATTATTATAACAGATTTATATTAATAATTCAAGTGCTTTCCCGAAATTTTTATCGGGAAAACACTAAAATTTAAAGTAAGATCAGTCCTTAGACTTATTTCTTGACGTCATGATCTTCTCAGCGATGTTCTTAGGTACTTCACAGTAGCTGTGAGGCTCCATTGTATACTGACCACGACCCTGAGTATTTGAACGGAGGTCGCTTGTGTAACCGAACATTTCAGAGAGCGGAACGAGAGCATCTACCTGAACCGAGCCGGTTCTTGCTTCCTGACCCTGGATCTGACCGCGGCGAGAGCTGAGGTCGCCGATAACAGTACCTGTGTAGTCATCGGGAACAATTACGGAAACCTTCATGATAGGCTCCATAAGGATAGGTGTAGCCTGCTTCATAGCTTCCTTGAAAGCGATAGAACCTGCGATCTGGAATGCCATTTCGGACGAGTCTACCTCGTGGTATGATCCGTCGTAAAGCTCTACCTTAACGTCAACAACCTCGTAGCCTGCGAGGATACCGGCCTTTGTAGCGCCCTGGATACCCTTGTCAACAGCGGGGATGTACTCCTTGGGAATAGCGCCGCCGACAACGGAGTTCTTGAACTCGTAGCCCTTACCTGATTCGTTAGGTGTAACACGGATCTTAACGTGACCGTACTGACCCGAACCACCGGACTGCTTCTTGTACTTGTAGTCGATATCCGCATCGCCCTTGATAGTTTCCTTGTAAGCAACCTGAGGAGCGCCAACGTTAGCCTCGACCTTGAACTCACGAAGGAGACGGTCAACGATGATATCGAGGTGAAGCTCACCCATACCTGCAATGATAGTCTGTCCTGTTTCCTGATCTGTCCATGTCTTGAATGTAGGATCCTCTTCAGCAAGCTTTGCGAGAGCGATACCCATCTTCTCCTGACCTGCCTTAGTCTTAGGCTCGATAGCGAGCTGGATAACAGGCTCGGGGAATTCCATGGACTCGAGGATGATCGGATGCTTTTCGTCGCAGAGCGTATCACCTGTTGTAGTGTTCTTAAGACCTACAGCAGCAGCGATATCGCCTGAGTAAACGGTTTCGAGATCCTTTCTGTGGTTAGCGTGCATCTGAACGATACGACCGAATCTCTCTCTGGTGTCCTTAGTAGCATTGAGAACAGTGTCTCCCTGATTGATGACACCCGAGTAAACTCTGAAGAATGCGAGCTTACCAACGAACGGGTCTGTAGCGATCTTGAATGCGAGAGCTGAGAAAGGCTCATTATCGGAAGAAGGTCTGTCCTCTTCCTCGTCTGTATCGGGGTTAACGCCCTTGATAGCAGGAACATCGAGCGGAGAAGGCATGTAGTCGATAATAGCATCGAGGAGCTTCTGAACGCCCTTGTTCTTATATGAAGTACCGCATGTTACGGGAACCATTGCATTAGCGATGGTAGCCTTTCTGATGCAGGTCTTGATCTCATCAATAGAGAGAGTTCCTTCATCGAAGTACTTCTCCATGAGAGCGTCATCCTGCTCGGCAACGTGCTCAACCATCTCATCGTGATACTGCTGAGCCTTGTCCATCATATCCTCGGGGATGTCCTCAACGCGGATATCCTTTCCGAGATCATCGTAGTAGATGTAAGCCTTCATCTCAACGAGGTCAATGATGCCTCTGAATTCGTCCTCAGCGCCGATGGGGAGCTGGATCGGAACGGCATTACACTTTAATCTGTCCTTCATCATGTCGATAACACGATAGAAGTCTGCACCCATGATGTCCATCTTATTTACATAAGCCATTCTGGGTACCTTGTAGTTATCAGCCTGTCTCCAAACGGTTTCAGACTGGGGTTCAACGCCACCCTTAGCGCAGAGAACTGTTACAGAGCCGTCGAGTACACGGAGTGAACGCTCAACCTCAACAGTAAAGTCAACGTGACCGGGGGTGTCGATGATATTAAGTCTGTGGCCTGCCCAGTAGCAAGTAGTAGCAGCGGAGGTGATAGTGATACCTCTCTCCTGCTCCTGCTCCATCCAGTCCATAGTAGCGCTTCCCTCGTGGGTCTCACCGATCTTGTGGTTAACGCCGGTGTAGAAAAGGATACGCTCCGTAGTGGTGGTCTTACCTGCATCAATGTGGGCCATTATGCCGATATTTCTTGTATTTTCAAGTGTACAATCTCTTGACATAATAATCCTCCTTTAAAATATGGAAGCCGCAGACGATCAATAGCGGAAATGAGCAAACGCCTTGTTTGCCTCTGCCATCTTGTGTGTATCGTCGCGCTTCTTGCAAGCGCCGCCCGTACCGTTGAGAGCGTCGAGGATCTCACCTGCAAGTCTTTCCTTCATAGTTTTCTCGTTTCTCTCTCTGGAATACTTAGTGATCCATCTGAGACCGAGAGTCTGACGTCTTTCGGGTCTGACCTCAATAGGTACCTGATAGGTCGCACCACCGAGACGGCGAGCCTTTACTTCGAGCTCGGGCATGATATTCTCCATAGCCTCCTGGAAGACCTCGAGAGCATCCTTACCTGTCTTTTCAGCTACGATGTCGAATGCACCGTAAACGATTTTCTGAGCAACACCCTTTTTACCATCAAGCATTATGTTATTGATAAGACGTGTAACGAGCTTGGAATTGTAAACAGGATCCTGCAGTACATCACGCTTTGCGATTTTACCTCTTCTTGGCATTTTCGCTTCCCTCCTTCACATAGATTAATGAATTCATAGGTACTCGTACCGAACGGATTACTGTCGGATGACCGACATATCTTCACCCGTTCAACCCGTCAAGACCAATGCAGAGGATCTATAATATATAAATCTCCACACAAGTCATGTGGTTTAGTTATCCTATTTTTAATGATCGGCTTACTTAGCCTTAGGTCTCTTAGCGCCGTACTTGGAGCGAGCCTGGAGTCTTCCTGCAACGCCCTGAGCATCAAGAGTACCTCTGATAATATGGTAACGTACACCCGGGAGATCCTTTACACGTCCGC
>DHYN01000013.1:4044-4390 GCA_002414125.1 Ruminococcus sp. UBA5129
AGTTAGGCTTCTTAGGTGTAGCAGTTCTTACAGCGGTGCAAACGCCTCTCTTCTGAGGTGAGCTGAGATTGATCTGGCACTTCTTCTTAGCGTTGTAGCCTTTCTGAAGAGCCGGAGCTGTAGACTTGACCTCCAAATCCTTTCTACCCTTACGAACCAACTGGTTAAATGTAGGCATAATCTTCCTCCTTTTCTCAAATATTGGTACACTGACTTCAGCATACCTGAATATTATACACCACAAATTTCCGTTTGTCAAGGGCTTTTCCAAAAAAACTTTATATTTTCCGCATAATAAGGTCAAAAGATAATCAGTGATATTATACATACAACCAAATTTTCTCTG
>DHYN01000013.1:4425-7680 GCA_002414125.1 Ruminococcus sp. UBA5129
GAAAAGAGAACCGGCTTTCAAAGTATATATTCTATTTTTTCGGGAAATACTAATCTAAATTAAGATTTGGAGATTTGATATGGATTTTATAAAATTGATTCTGACAACATTATTATCGGTAATATCATTATTTCTCATAGCAAAAATTATGGGACATAAGCAGGTTGCACAGTTGGATTTTTTTGACTATATTAACGGAATTACGATCGGTTCCATTGCCGCTGAACTTGCTACCGATCTTGAGACACCTTGGAAGCCTTTGATCGCTATGCTGATCTATGGCATGACTGCTGTCGGACTCAGTCTGGTCACTAATAAGTTTCCGAAAATACGAAAATATGTTAACGGTTCTCCCACCATACTTATGAATGACGGGAAGATCTACCGTAAAAACATGAAAAAAGCCAAACTGGATCTGAGTGAATTTCTGACGATGTGCCGTGAACAAGGTTATTTTGATCTGAATGATATCCAAACTGCGATCTTTGAATACAACGGAAAATTAACCATATTGCCCAACAGCGCCAACCGTCCGCTTACGCCTGCCGATATGGAGCTGCAACCCGAACCCGATCTCATTAACACCGAGGTCATCATGGACGGACGCATTATGGGTGAAAATCTTAAAAGAATGGGACTTGATCTGAAATGGCTCGAAAAGCAGATAAAGGCGCAGGGCTTTCACGATGCAAAAGAAATTTTCTTGGGATTATGCGATAATAATAACCAGCTTTCTTTGTTTGCAACTAAATGACAGGATCTTTCAGATTGGATCAGTGAGTCATGTTCCACGCATAATCTGCAAGTATCCTCGATGCATCAATTGCGTCGATCAGACCGTCGTCATTGTAGTCGAACAGCTCGTAATTCAGGGCTATCTTATGTCCTGTTGAGGAGTACGCATAGGCAGACAGGACATAAGAAGCGTCAATTGCCGAGAGCATTCCGTCGTTGTCAATATCGCCTTTCTTGATCGTCGGATAGATGTAGCTTGCGATCTCATGCGTCTTGAAAAGGGACGCTTCCACTATATTGGAAACGGGGTTCGGATATCCCGGAAGAACGTTTTCAACGTAAAATACTGCCGCGAAGCCTTTTTTCATAAGCCCGTTCCCACCTTCAACAGGTTTTACAGAGAAGAAACATCCGCTGTAAAAATCGGGAGTGGTTAAAACGGTATAATCCGTGACATTGTATTTGAGAACACTCTCGGGAACTCCAACATTTGGTGTATAATCGGATTTTTTGATACCGTATACTATTAGATACCAACTTCCGTTGTCGAGAAGGGCATCGAATTTCAGGTCGCCGCGGTAAACAAATCCGCCATCGGAGAGGTCTTCATTCTCGGAGATAACAAGGTCAAGGAACTGCTCCTTTGTCATGGAGGCGGAGCTTTCGGATGCGGTCTCTACAGGGCTTTGCTCATCGTACAGACCGATGCTCTCCACAAGCTCGCTTCCGTCGAGTGCCTTTATCTGCTCCGCAGTCAGGTCAAGCACCATTGACGGGGTATAGTCGCTTTCAAATCGTATGCGATCGGACATTATACCTGTTTCATTCAGGAGCTCCTGTCTCTTTGCGCAATAGTACTCCTTGATAAGTCTGCGCTTTGCCGCAAGCTCAAGATCGGTGCGTTCCATTTCTGACAGGGAGTAAAATTCCTCGTATTCCTCCTCGGTCTTTGGGCTTATCTCTTCTGCTGCAAGCTTATCAAAATCGGGTCTGTCACTGTCCTTGAGCCATACCCATACAGGGATAGTATCGTTCTCGGAAGCCGCAATGATCTCCGAAAGCTCTTCCGAGATATTCGTCTCAGCGGCTGATATTCCGTAAGAGAGTACTGACAGTGACAGAGCAGAAGCAGTCAGTGCAGCACATATGCGCGATAGTGATCTTCTTTTCATAATACACCTCCTAAATATAAAAAAACTGCCGATGCGCGTTTCTTGTTTTGTTTCATTTTAACACATTAACGCTTGTTTGTCAATAGCTTTTGTGCTTAATTATCACAAAATACGGCTTTCCCGATAATGGAAAAGCCGTATTTATATGCATTTCATTGGTTTAAGGCATTGATCCTTGCCTTAACATTTGCTTCAAATTCCTCGTCGGAAAATTTCGGGTCACGGGTTTTCAGCCATATTTCACATGGTACTTTGGAGCATTCTCCGCAGTTTTTCAGCTTATTCAGATTCACTGTGCATTCGTAGATCGGACAGGCTTGTCCTTCCGCAGCATGAAACACCTTGCCCTCGCATTCATTGCACCCGCTGCACATTTTTCCGTAGCAATAGCATTCTCCGCAATTTGCTCCGCATACACTTATATTTGACATAAGACCACTCCTTTCTATTTGATTATATCAATTCCGCAAGGAAAAGTCTTGTAAATTTCCGACATTTTTAAGAGCATACGCCTTCGCTTCTCTGATGTTCATCGAATGGTATTTCCTGAAATCGTTCAGCAAATGAGACTGATCGGAATAACCATACTTTGCAACAGCATTAAGTATATCGAGTTCCTTGTTGAACATTATTTCATTCCATAGGTATTGATAACGCATCATTGACGCCAGACCTTTAACGGAGCATCCTATATATTCCCGAAAAACTCTTTCAAGCTGTCTTTCGCTGATGTGAATTTCCTTGGACAATTCGCCGATACGCAGATCGCCTCTGTTTTCAAGTATTGTTCCGACCGCTTCGATAACCGTGCTGTTTTTACGCTTATAATTAAAACTTTTCAGCAAGGCTCGTTCTGCAATGGGAATAATTTTCCGTATATCGGATGTGTAAAACAAAAGCGGTTCGATCGTTTTTTTCAGTCGGGGAAAATGCTCGTCGGCGTTCAGGAAAGCGTTCAGAGTATTTCTCAATGAATCTTCGGCAAACATTGCCGTTCCCCATGCATAAAAGCGTATACCAAAGGAAAAGACGGTACTTCCGAATTCGCTTTCAGCCGTAAAAGTCCTGTCGTCTATCCCGCAAAAATTACTCGTGAGCAGATCATTTGTATAGTCTGCCGTAAAAATAATGTCCATACAGGTATCGGGAATAACAAGGGTATCTTCTATGTTTTGTCTGATAGGCTCAGAGGTTCCCCAGAAGCATCTGACATAGGGCATTAGAGCGGCGCATGGCTCGAACTCCATATATGACTTGTTGCTTTTAAATGGCGTTGAGGTTATCGGGCGATATATCCTGTTGAGTTCCATAAATTATTTCCTATAAGAATCGGCTGCCGCAAATATGC
>DHYN01000013.1:7706-7854 GCA_002414125.1 Ruminococcus sp. UBA5129
CATAGCCTCTTCAACAGCAACTTAGTATTGAGTGATTAGCCGATATTACGTTATTTTTAAAAAACGTTGTTACCTATATGATTCCTATTGATTTTTGTTTATGCTGTGATATAATTACATACTAGAATTCAAAAAAGATAGACTCGGA
>DHYN01000010.1:0-3725 GCA_002414125.1 Ruminococcus sp. UBA5129
GAAGAGCACTACCGCGAACCGGCATCGCGCCGCGTGAAGTGAGTCCGATCGCGTACAACGTAGACATTCGGGTTGCAGCTTGGTTTGAATTTGTAGTGCGCTTTGACGGAAAAGTATGTGATGATCGCAGCGATTATTCCGATGATCGCGCCAATGCCTGCAAACCTTGCAGCCTGTATCATGATATATCCGAGCGGTTTGTTTCGTGCAACGCGAGTCTGACCGTTTTTCATGTAGATGTATTTGTGGGTGTAGTCGTCATAGTAGGTATCAAACATACCCGGTTCGCGGTAGTGCTCTTCGATAACATCGAGGATCTTTTTGATGCCGCGCTTGATCTGGTCTGCAACGATCGGTTCGCCGGATGCGGGGAGGTATGCGAAAATACTCGGGAGCATTTTTTCCTCGATATAGTCTCCCTTGTAGATCAGTATAGCCTTACCCGAGCGAGATATGCGGTCGTATGCACTATATGAGCCTGAGAGATCCATATAATAGAGCAGACCGTCTGTATCCCTGCCGAATTCCCGGTCGTATTCCTCATCCGAAAAAACATCGGTGTCATAGTCGCTTCTTTTTACGCCGCTGAGGTAGATGCTTATGTAAAGTCCGAGCCTGCTTGCAGTATCTTGGATCAGTTCGTTTATCTCCTCTTCCTCTTCATCGGAGAAGAGCTCTGCATCGTCAACGACTTTGCACAGGTCGATGTTGTCCTCATCAAAGCCCTGTGCGGTGTTTCCGAACGCCTCAGCCGTCATTGAAGCAGTCGGAAGAAGCGTAATGACTGCGATGATAGGGAGAATGAGCCGTGATATAATCTTTTTCATCATAACAGCAATCCTCCGAATAAGCCTACCACAAGGGCAGCTGCTGCGGCAAGCCCTATACAGAATCGGACGAGCCTGCCCTTATCAAGCGGCGGAGTGCCTGCAAGCTTTCCCGTCTGACCGTTTATCGCGAACGAGTAAACAGAGTCATTGTACTTATATGTCATGAACCAGACAGGAAGCATCATATACTGCCAATTGGTGTTGATAATATTGTAGCGTTCGGATGTAGGGTGTACCGCTGAATATCCGCTGATGCTCGACTTGATTATTTGTTTGGCGGCATCGGTCGCTCTTCCCCTTATCCTCGGAAAGACCGCTTTTTTGTCAACATCGTACTTGTCAGCGTAGAATCCGCTGAAATACGACATAGAGAAGTCCATAAGATCTTTGTAGTCGAACGGTTCTATGGACTCCATGAGCAGGTCGTCGATCTTGCTTTCTCCGTCCGCAGGGATTCCGTCGGTATAGATGTTGGCGTTGCGGACGACGCTGTATTCCTTTGTTTCAGTATAGGAATAACCGCCCGAGGTCCAGCTTCGCACCTGTTTTCCAATAGCGAAGAAATCCACTTTAAGGTCGCAGTCGGCTATCCAGAACGGAACGTAAAGACCTGTTATTTTTTCAAGCTGCTGACTGCTTTTAAAGTCGTTGGGAACGAATCTCCGATTGCCTATCCATTTTTTGAATTGCGATGTTGCCTGATCCTTAGTAAGCTTGAAGCCGATTACTTTGCTCGGCTTGTATTTTCCAGTGAGCTTTCCCGAGAGAATAACGGGATTATGGCAATAGTAGCAAAAAAGAGCAGTTTGCTGGTCGTCAGCCATTATGTCTGCTCCACAGCTTGCGCAATGATATAAATTCGTGTGTTCTTCGAAATCTTGTTGAGATTGAACGTCGGCAGGGTCGGGAATGCTGTTTTCTGCATCCGCGCATATTTTCTTTATATCTTCGATCGTAAAGCTGCTGCGGCAGTATTCGCAGTGCAGCTTCTGGGATATCGGATCAAATTTCAGCTCGGCAGTGCAGTTTGGACATTTATACTGGGCTGCGTCCATAAATATCAGCTCCTTTACGGAATAGATTTTCTTTTATATATTATCATAAAAATACGATCATTGCAATAGATAAGCGAAAATTTACTTAAAGCAATTGTTTAGTTGTCAGCTATCATTGATAACTAAACAAATTTCAAGTGCAAAATGCATAGAAATACTTGACATTTATCCTTTAATTTATTATAATATATGTATATTGTTCGCTCTATGCGGACAAGCTATGCAGCTTATGGCAATTCTGCGGTATTGCTCGAAAGGAATGGTAGAAATGAATTCAACACAGATCTTTAATTTTAACGGAACTTCCTGCGTTAGACTGACGGCCGGCGGCTATGAGGCTATTGTCGCCTATGAGATCGGATCAAATGTGATAAGACTCAGAGATAATAACAACGGTATAGAATTTTTTCGGTTCAATGCCGATAATTCGGCTGATACCATAAGGCAGTCGGCTGAGGTCTGGGGGCTTCCAACTCTCTATCTTCCCAACCGTTTTGCGGATGGCGTTCTTAAAACCTCCGATGCGGTCTATCAGCTTCCTATAAATGAAAAAGCTCCATATAACAATCATATCCATGGCTTTCTTCATAAAAGAGTTCATGAAGTAGTCGAACATAATGCCGACAGCAACTGCGCATGGGTCAAGACGCGTTATGTTTATGACGAAAACGACGAGTTTTTCAGCTTTCTTCCGGTAAAATTTGTTGCGGAATATACTTTTACACTTTCGGAACATGGACTTGAACAGGATATAACGTTTACAAATACTTCGGGTGAAAAGGTTCTTCCGATGTCGCTGGCTTCGCATACTACCATAAACTCCCCATTTGTTGACGGCGGAAAAGAGGGCAATATCCGCCTGACTGTTCCTGTTGGAAAGAAGTGCGAGCTTAACGAAAGATGTCTGCCGACCGAAAGACTTAAAGCTCTTACCATGTACGACCTTGAATATAAGACGGGCAATAAGTGTCCTGTGCTTCAAGTCGTTGATAACGATATGTATTTCGGCGAATATGCCGATCTGGATCATGAGAAATTTCATGGAATAATTGCAGAGGATATTGAAAGCGGAAAGAAGCTATGCTACGAGGTATCTGAGGAGTACAAATTCTGGATAATCTGGAACGACAAGGGCTTCAACGGCTATTTCTGTCCCGAGCCGATGACAGCTATGATCGACGCACCTAACCTCGCGCTGCCTGCCGATGTTACAGGCTACCGCGAGATCAAGCCAGGCGACTCCTTTGAGGCTCACGAGCGCTTCTTTACAAAGCTTTAAGGCAACGCCATATATGGATAATATGCACAAATCTCGGGTAAAAAAAAGTACATCGCAAATTTTGACAAATCTATTGTAATAAAATGCAGGATATGTTATAATATGGATTAGATACAGTCTCTGAGCTGTATATCAAGAAGCTTAGTTTATAAAATGCAAGGAGAATGAATACTATGAAGTTCGGTTATTTTGACGACTCCAACAGAGAGTACGTTATCACCTCCCCAAGAACTCCCTATCCGTGGATCAACTACCTCGGTACTCAGGGATTCTTCTCACTTATCTCTAACACAGCAGGCGGTTACTCTTTCTACAAGGACGCTCGTCTCAGAAGGATCACTCGTTACCGCTACAATAACGTCCCCATTGATATGGGCGGACGTTACTTCTACATCAACGAAAACGGTACTGTCTGGAATCCCGGTTGGTCGCCTGTAAAAACAGAGCTCGATTCATACGAGTGCCGCCACGGTATGGGCTATACTGTTATCACCGGTAAGAAGAACGACCTCAAGGCTGAGGTTACATTCTTCGTTCCCCAGAACTATGACGGTGAGGTTC
>DHYN01000010.1:3764-5629 GCA_002414125.1 Ruminococcus sp. UBA5129
GGTGCTTATGGGATGCTCAGGACGACTGCACTAACTTCCAGCGTAATTTCTCCACAGGCAGAGTGGAAGTTGTCGATTCAACTATCTACCACAAGACCGAATACAGAGACAGACGCGATCACTTCGCTTTCTACACCGTTAACGATTCTATCGACGGCTACGATACAGACAGAGATTCATTCATCGGTCTCTACAACGGCTTCGGCGATCCTCAGGCAGTTATCGCAGGCGAGGCTTCAAACTCTTTCGCTGACGGCTGGTCGCCTATCGCTTCTCACTATAAGAAGATCACCCTCGCTCCTGGCGAGTCAAAAACGCTTATCTTCGTTCTCGGCTACGTTGAAATGCCTGCTGACAAGAAGTTCGAGGCTGACGGCGTAACGATCAACAAGGAAAAGGCTCTCGCAATGATCGACAAGTACAATACCCCTGAAAAGGTTGCGGCAGGTCTTGCAGAGCTCAGAGCAGCATGGGATAAGCTCCTCGGCATCATAAATGTAAATACCCCCGATGATAAGGTCAACCGTATGGTAAACATCTGGAACCAGTATCAGTGTATGGTAACATTCAACCTCTCACGCTCCGCTTCATACTTCGAGAGCGGTATCGGCAGAGGTATGGGCTTCCGTGACTCCAACCAGGATATTCTCGGCTTCGTTCACCAGATCCCTGACCGCGCAAGAGAGCGTATCATCGACATCGCTTCAACTCAGCTTCCCGACGGCGGATGCTATCACCAGTATCAGCCGCTCACAAAGAAAGGCAACTCCGATATCGGCGGCGACTTCTCGGACGATCCGCTTTGGATGATCCTCTCCGTTTCCGCTTATATCAAGGAAACAGGCGATTGGTCTATCCTCGATGAGATGGTTCCCTACGACAACGATATGAGCATCGCTCAGCCCATGCTCGAGCACCTCAAGGTATCGTTCTACAAGATCGTCAATAATCTCGGTCCTCATGGTCTGCCGCTTGCAATGAGAGCTGACTGGAACGACTGTATCAACCTCTCATGCTACTCCGATACTCCCGGCGAAAGCTTCCAGACATACACCAATCCTAAGTTCAAAGCTGAGGGCGGCTACTCTAAGGTGGCTGAGTCCGTAATGGTAGCTACGCTCTTCACTTATACAGGTCCCAACTATGTCGCTATCCTCAAGCATCTCGGCAAGGACGATGAAGCTGCGGCTGCTCAGGCTGAGATCGACAAGATGAAAGAAAACGTTATGAAGCACGCTTTCGACGGAGACTGGTTCCTCAGGGCTTACGACTCTACAGGCGCTAAGATGGGTTCAAAGGAGTGCGAAGAGGGCAAGATCTTCATCGAACCGCAGGGCTTCGCTGTTATGTCCGAGATCGGTAAGGATGTCGGCGCTGACATCAAGACTCTCGAATCTATCGACAAGTACCTCAATACTCAGTATGGTCTTGTTCTCAATAACCCTGCTTTCAGCAAGTACTATATCCAGTACGGCGAGATCTCCACATATCCCGGCGGATACAAGGAAAACGCAGGTATCTTCACTCACAACAATGCTTGGATCATCTGTGCAGAGGCTTATGCAGGCAGAGGCGACAAGGCATTCGAGTACTACAGCAAGATCGCTCCCGCATTCAACGAGGATATCTCCGAGCTCCATAAGACAGAGCCTTACGTTTACGGTCAGATGATCGNNAGGGCAAGAACTCCTGGCTTACAGGTACGGCTGCTTGGAACATGGTTGCTATATCGCAGTACATCCTCGGTGTACAAGCTGACTTCGACGGTCTTAAGATAGACCCCTCCATCCCCTCGGCTTGGGACGGTCTCACCGCTACACGTCAGTTCCGCGGCGCTACATACAACATTACCGTAAAGAACCCCG
>DHYN01000010.1:5740-18807 GCA_002414125.1 Ruminococcus sp. UBA5129
CAGCCAATGTGCTGTTCTTCGTATTATTTTAGGAGGAAAAATGAAATACGAAGCGATAAACGCCAACGGTTGGCATAAATATGTCCTCGATGACGGAAAACTTACGATCATCAAAAAGAAAAAGGACAAGATCATTTATGACGGATCGGTGAAAGATATCATAATTCTGAGAATAGAAGAAACAAAAGATAAAAAGTATGAGTATTTAAGACTTCATCTGTCGCTTCCAACTAAAAGTGCTGCCTTTGAAGATGTTTTCAAANNCGGACCTGAGGATGCCCGAATTTTTGTAGATGAGCTTAAAAATTGTTGTGAATATTTAGATTTGAGTCTGTTTAAAACGTTCGCGTACAGGCGCAGTAATACTTCGTCAACTGGAATTAATACTGTTGAAGCGGATAACGCAACGAAAGAAATATCACATGATCTTGCTGACGAAAAATTGCCTGCCGCCATTCAGGAAACAGAACCGTCTAAACCATCGCTAAGCCGTCAGGAGAAAAAAGAACTTCGTCAAGAGAACAAAAGACTTCGCCATGAGGAAAAAAGAAATTCCGTCATTAAGAAAGTCGAGAGCGGAATGATTCTGTTTGATATTCCACGCGGACTTATTCATGACGGAGCAAATAAAACACTTCCGCATATCAAGGGCAGCAACATTGTAATGAAAAGAGGCGAAATATGCCACTATTGCACCAATGTTGAGATAACCAAAACAAAAAATACCGTTGTTGGCAATGTAAGGACTTCTACCGGAGTCAGCGTAAGAGCAGCTAAAGGGTTATACGGAAGAGTCGGTCAAAGCCAGACTCAGGTCGTGAGGGCGGATGTTACGGAAAAGACTTCGGGTATGCTTTATATAACAAATATGCGGCTTGTGCTTACGTCCTCAAAATACGGATTTGATAAGCCTTTATCGGATCTTACAGGAATCACGCCTTATACTGAAGGTATCGGTTTGCAATTCAACGACAAGATTTTCAATCTGATCGTTAAGCGTCCCGTTTTAGTTTCCGAAATTATTGCTGTTGCAATTGAAAATCTTTAAAATGCTGCCGAGAACGGCGTTTACGAAGTTATCGAACAGGTCTAAAAGGACGGACTGAAAAGTCCGTCTTTTTTTGGGAAGTCTGTAACGTTCTGATGTTCTGAGTTGTCTGTATTTATGAAGGAGGTGAGACCCTATGAAAAACGAACTCGATGAGATATATGAGCTTTATGCTGCCGATGTTTACCGCTATATTTATGGACTATGCCGAAACGAAGCAGCCTCTTCGGATATTCTGCAAAATACCATGCTGAAAGCCGTAATGACCGCCGATAAATTCAGAGGCGAGTGCTCGGTCAGGACATGGCTTTACAGGATCGCAAAAAATGAATTTCTGAACTATATCAAGCGTTCCGATAACAGGAATCTTCCCCTCGATGAAGTACCGGAGCAGTATTCGGACGACATCGAACATCGTTTCAGCGATCGTTACACTGCGCTGCAAATACATCATATACTTCACGGTATAGCCGAACCGTACAGAGAGGTGTTTTCGCTTAGGGTCTTTGCAGAGCTGAAATTCTCCGATATATCATTGATATTCGGAAGATCGGAGAATTGGGCGCGCGTCACATTCTTCAGAGCAAAGGAAAAAATAATAGATAAACTCAGAGAAGAGGAGGAAAAGTCATGAAACAAAGCTGTGAAATAATCAAGGATCTTATACCTCTTTGCAGTGAGGGAATATGCAGCGATGAGAGCAAACACGATGTCGAGGAGCACATAAAGGAGTGTGAGAAATGCCGTATTCTCTACGAGCACGCTCCCGAAAGTCGGAACTGCGCTCCCATAGAAACTCCCGACAAGTATACTACTCTCAAAAAAACGAATATACTTTTCAGAAAGCTCACTATCCGCTCTGCTGTACTTGTAATACTGATATTGGTATTCGCGGTCATTATCGGCGGACTGATGTTCGCGCAGATCGTGAAGGGAGAGGATATGCGCAGCTTCGAGACGATCGCGCAGTCATATGAGGTAAAGAGGGTCACTAGGCTGATCCTTGACGGAAACTTTGAAGAGGCGATCGACTATATTGATGCGGATCAGGATGAGATCAGTCTGACTGATCCGCGGAATGCCGATAATATCCGAAACATCTATGTGAGAACACTCTCGGCAGCATATGAGAAAGCCTTTGCCGACAAAGAAGTATCGGATATCTCGGTAAGCACGAAGTATCAAACTTCGATCTCAATGAAACCGCAGCTCGTCAGTACAGCGAATGTGAAGCTCAATGACGGAAACAAGCTTGAACTTTCATTTTTAAAGTATTCCAACGGAAGATACCTTGTCACAGTTTCATCGTTCAGCGAATGCTCGGACTCGTTGAACAACTTTATCGACGCACTGGACTTCGCAAACATATCGAATACCACCAATAAAAGGTATTGGATAGAATCGGCTCTCAGTAAGATGACCGGAAGTACCTCCCACGCCTCATCACTGTATTTACACTGCTTCTCAGACGAATGCAAAGAAGCTGCTTCCGAGGGCGTAAAGGCATTCATTGATGCAGGGTTCAGAGTGACCGAGGCAACACTCTCCGACGTTCGCTACGACAGCAAAAATGATTCGCTCTACCATGTACTCAGCATGAATGCCGCCGATGACATTGGCACAGCCGCCATGAGCTGCCGCCTTTATATCGTGAGCGATGGTATAGTATCGCCTGACCGTGACGATATACAGATATTTACAAACGGCTGTTCAGATGATCTGACAATTGCGCTCAAGGGCTTCTTCGGAACATAATACAAAAAAACAAAACTCCCGAGCAGGTCATTAGGTTCAGTGACNNTTCGGTCTTTTTTACGATGTCATAACCTTTTTTTTCGAGAGTTTTTTTAATAAGTTTTTTTATAGGCCTTATCATATCTTTATCCTTTCTTTATCCTTTACTTACAGGTCGGCTCTTGTATTCTCCGGAAGCAACGCACTTCATAGCGTCGGTAAGATCAAGTTCTTTTCCCAGAGCGTAGTCCCATTCTCGGGGTTTTAAACTGCTGAAACCTCCGCCGGAATAAAACGTGAGCTCTCCTACATAAAGCTTTCCGTCAATATCGTAGATCGCGAGGTAAATATAGTTTCCGCCCATAGCAGTGCTGAGCAGGTGACTGCCCTCACCGTCAAGGCTGTAGCAGAGATCGATCTCGAGCATCTTACGCGAATTAATCTTGTCGGAGATGTCCTCACCCGCAGCCTTCTTAACGTCATCCTCAAGCGCTTCATATTGCTTTTCGTAATCGGCATTATCCTCGACGCCCTCGATCATGACGTAATCAAAGTCGATCTTTCCGCCTGCATAGGTGTCCTCAAGATACTTGACAGTCTTTTCGATATGATCCGTTGCATTCTCCGAACCGTTCTGCTTCGCGGAATACTCAAAGCAATTCGGGTAGTGTATCTGATCCATAAGATCGCCGTCACGAAACTGAAGAGCCGCCGCATAGTCGGAAATGAGCTTTGCCTCATCTTCGGTGACAAAACGGCTGTCAAATTCCGTTGTGATCCTCACACCGTCCTTTTCGGAAAGACGCGTCATCATCGCACCGTAGGGCAATTCCTCACCCTTGATTATTTCT
The DNA here is from genome assembly GCA_002414125.1 of Ruminococcus sp. UBA5129. Lineage (GTDB taxonomy): Bacteria > Bacillota > Clostridia > Oscillospirales > Ruminococcaceae > Ruminococcus. The sequence continues at coordinate 9,374 of DHYN01000010.1, forward strand.
CCCTCGGACTGATCCTTTGAACCGCATCCCACCGCGCTGAAAGCCATTCCGCACGCGAGCGCAAATGCCGTAACTGACGCAAAAAATCTTCTCATAATACACCCTCCTTAACCGAATGTATAAAATTTGCCGTCCTTCTCCACGATGAGTATCTCGAACTCCTTGTACATCAGGAACTCGCCGTCCTCCTCTGTCTTTACCATGAGGAAAAACATCGCATAATGAAGCTTATCGTAATTTCTCTTCATGTTCTCGCAGTAATCCTTGTCGCCGAACATCTCACCGAGTCTGTCAAGGTATTCCTTTATGCCGTCATATAAAGTGCCGTCCGCATTTGTAACATCCTCGGGATAGGGCTCGACCTTAAGGCGCGTAATTTTGTATTCCGCACCTGCCTTTGCGGCGATATTACTGCACTGAGTGGCGAAGGAATTATCGAGACCATAATCGTATTCCTCACGGAGATACTTCTCCATATTCTCGGCATACGACTTTTCTATGCACTCGAGGTATGAATCATAATTCTTCTCCTCGATCGAGAGGAAGTACTTTTCGAGCATCTCAATGAGACCTGCATCGAATTCATCGGGTGAATAGTAAAGCTTTGTTCCGTGCTCGCTGACTGTATAGCTGCCCATTTCAGGCTCATCGGGATTCTCGGCGAATTGACCGACAGACGGTTCTGTAAAGCTGCTCTCGGACTTCCCATTGCTGCACGAAACGGAGCAAGCAGCGATCGCAAACGCCGCAGTCAGTGCCGCCGCTTTATTCAGAAATCTTTTCATAAAAACGCTCCTTTTACGACTCACTTGCCCATTGCGCCCGACCACTTTGCCACAGCCGAGCCTGATTCCGCATATATCCTGAGATCGGCAAGCTCCTCGATACCCCAGTTATCGTACTCAAGATCGGGATTTTCGATGTTGAGCGTTGTCATGGACTCACATGCAGTAAACGCCTCTTCGCTGATATACTGCACGGAAGCAGGTATCGTAAGCTCAGTAAGGCTCGTGCATGACGAAAAAGCGGCACGATCGATACCTGTAACTCCTGATGGGATGTTGATCTCCTCAAGACCCTCACAATCGCCGAAAGCGCTCTGACCTATGAGCGTAATGCTCTCGGGAAGCTTGATCTTCTTGATCTTGTACTTTCCCTCAAAAGCGTGGTTGCCGATCTTAGTGACCGAAACACCGCCGAGCTNNCTCCGAGGGTACTTCCACATTAACGGCAGTACCCGTGTAGCCCGTGATAACGGCACAGCCGTCGAGCACCTCATATTTGTAATCATCATCGGACTGAATGTCCTTTATGCGCTCCGTAGGCTTTTCGGCAGCGGCATCATCCGCAGCAGCGGTAGTAGCAGCCGCCTGCATGTCGTCGATATTTATAGTGCCGTTGTTCTCGGCAGAACCCACCTTATTACCGCATCCGCCGAGGACGAGAGCTGCCGCGCAAATAGCGGCTGCAAAGGAACAAGCTTGTCTTTTCATAAAATACACCTCTTACTTGGCTCTGTTTTTAGCGCGCTGAGTATTGCTGAGTATTCTCTTTCTGATCCTGAGTGATTCAGGAGTTACCTCGAGGAGCTCATCGTCCGCGAGGAATTCAAGGCAGTCCTCAAGGCTGAGTATTCTGTGCGGAACAAGACGGAGCGCATCATCGCTTCCGCTCGCACGGGTATTGGTGAGGTGCTTTCTCTTGCACACATTGACTACGAGATCATCGGTCTTCGGTGAAGCTCCCACTATCATACCCTCATATACCGGAGTACCTGCCGGGATAAACAATTGTCCTCTTTCCTGAGCATTGAACAGACCGTAGGTAACAGCTTCACCTGTCTCGAACGAAACGAGCGAACCCGTGTTTCTTCGGTCAATATCGCCCTTATAAGGCTCATAGCCCTCGAAAACATGGCTCATTATACCCTCTCCCTTTGTATCGGTGAGGAATTCGCTCTTATAGCCGAAAAGACCCCTTGCAGGAACGAGAAATTCTATACGCATACGGCTTCCCTGCGGATGCATCTCAACGAGCTCGCCCTTACGCGATCCCATTTTTTCCATTACCGAGCCTACGCATTCCTCGGGAACGTCTACCACAAGTCTCTCCATAGGTTCGAGTTTTCTTCCGTCCTCGCCCGCCTTATAGAGAACTCTGGGAGTCGAAACGGAAAGCTCATAGCCCTCGCGGCGCATATTCTCGATAAGGATAGACAGGTGCATTTCGCCTCTGCCTGCAACGCGGAACGAGTCGGTGGAATCGGTCTCTGAAACTCTCAGCGAAACGTCTCTGAGAAGTTCCTTGAAAAGTCTCTCGCGGAGCTGACGCGATGTTACGAACTTACCCTCACGGCCTGCAAACGGGCTGTCGTTTACGGAGAAAGTCATCTCAACTGTAGGCTCGCTGATTTTAACGAAGGGCAGAGCCTCGGGAGTATCGACAGCGCAGATAGTATCGCCGATAGTAATGCCCTCTATACCGCTTATCCATACGATGTCTCCGACTGTAGCATCCTGAACGGGAACACGGTTGAGACCCTGTATCTGTAGGAGCGAAACGATCTTGGAGTTGTAGTTCTTCTTGGACTCGGTAAAATCGCATACAGTCACCTGCTGGTTGACCTTGATACCGCCTCGCTCGATTCTGCCTATTCCGATACGACCAACATACTCATTGTAGTCGATCGAGGAGATAAGCATCTGGAGCGGACCGTTCTCATCGCCCTTAGGCGGCTCGATGTAATTGATGATCGTGTCAAAAAGCGGCTTGAGGTCGGTACCTGCTTCATACTGACTGAGTGAAGCTGTACCGCTTCTTCCCGAGCAGAAAAGGATCGGACTTTCGAGCTGTTCATCGCTTGCGTCAAGATCGAGGAGAAGCTCAAGCACCTCATCGCCTATCTCATCGAGACGAGCATCGGGACGGTCGATCTTATTTACGACAACGATGATCTTGTGACCCATTTCAAGCGCCTTTGAGAGCACGAAGCGAGTCTGCGGCATAGGACCCTCGGCAGCATCGACAAGCAGGAGAACGCCGTCAACCATTTTGAGGACACGTTCCACCTCGCCGCCGAAATCGGCATGTCCGGGAGTGTCGATAATGTTTATCTTTATATCATTATAGCAGACCGAGGTATTTTTTGCAAGTATCGTGATACCTCTCTCACGCTCGATGTCATTCGAGTCCATAACGCGCTCTGCGACATTCTGATTCTCTCTGAATGCGCCGCCCTGCTTGAGCATTTCGTCCACGAGAGTAGTCTTTCCGTGGTCAACGTGCGCTATTATAGCGATGTTTCTTAAATCTTCTCTTACCATTTGATATTACCTCCAAAAATATATGTATGCTGATCCGTGAACTCACGGAGATTTATTTGCAAAAATAGTTTTCGCCGAGCTTATCTTGAAGAAGCTTTCGCAGTTCTTCGGGAGTTCCCTCGGTCAAATCGTCTGTTCCAACGATGTAGGTCTTGGTATCACGGGTGCAGATGTACCAATAGTTCTTGTTCTCGATAACCGTTTTAATGTGTTCGTACTGACAGAAAAGCTCAAACCTTTTGTGCTCGTTTTCGATGACAGCCGTGAACTGCTCATCATCAAAAGTATAGAAATGAATATCGTTGTTCTCGTCGATCGAAAGCGCCCTATGGAATCCCTTTACGCTCCTTATAATACAGATCGTTCCGAACGCAATAAAAATCATAACATAGAATTTCAATCCGAACGAATCGACATTTTTTGACTCGTTGATAACAAAGATCATTGCGACGAGAATGATCGCTGCGGCTCCTCCTAAATGCAGGATATTTTTCTTTATCATCGGCTGCGACATAAAGTAATCACGATACGTTCTAAGGGTCTCGGCGGTGTACTTTGTTTCCGCTTTTATCATGATCGAACCTCCCCGAGCCTGCGCGTGAATTTTTCTCCGAGCTTGCTTTCAAGTAGCTTTGTGAATTCAAGGGGAGCGCCCTCGGTCAACTCATGCCTGCCGATTATCGCGGCGTGCTCTGCATCAACAAATATAAAGAAATAGTCTCCGCACTCGATAGCCTTGGGGATACCCTCGTAGTCGAGAGTGGTAATGCTACGCCGTGTCTCACCGACGATCTCCATGCGGAAATATGTCTCGTCAACAGTGAAATAGCGTATGTCGTCTACAGGCGGAGTATTTTCGAGCTTGGTTCTTTTTCTCTTTTGTTTTATCGGGAGCATAATGAGCTGATACAGTAAAAAAACCAGTATCGCTATGCATATGACAACCCATTTTGTTGCCTTTGATCTTACGGAGGCATAGGGACTGTCGAGGAATGGGTAAATGTTTGCGAGCGAGCCTGCGATCACCAGAATTCCGATTATATGAATACAGTAACCGAGGATCGTCAGTATGTCGATGCGCCGTGTAGCATTCTGCAAGGCTGCAAAATGCTCACCATTGTACCTTACAGTGGCTTTTATCATGGTGACCTCCTATAGGGCGTCTCTAAAAACCTCTTTTGACAAAAATCAGCTATGTACATCATTTGCTTAACCAAATAGGTTTTTAGAGAAGCCCTATAGAATTATGCACAATATCCGACATTTTTGATGCAAAGAGTCTTTTTTTCAGGGCATAAAAAAGCCCTTGCAACGTCTGCAAGGTTTTTAAAAAGGCTCAGATACTAAAAAATCCGCTCAACTTAGCGGAGCGGAATCAGCGAATGATGATGAAAAAGTGGTGGGAGAGGGTGGATTCGGACCACCGAAGCTGAAAAGCAACAGATTTACAGTCTGCCCCCTTTGGCCACTCGGGAACTCTCCCATACATTTTCAATTTTTACCGCAAAGCGATAAATGGAGCTGGTGGACGGACTCGAACCCCCGACCTGCTGATTACAAATCAGCTGCTCTACCAACTGAGCTACACCAGCGATTACTGTAATATTATATCACAACTCAAAGCGTTTGTCAAGCGTTTTTTCATTTTTTTCAAAATTTTTTCGACTCGGACAAACCGTCAAGACATGACAGCGCTGACCGCAGTACTTCCGACCGGGAAGATTATTGGTCGAGGCGACAGGACTCGAACCTGCGGCATCTTGGTCCCAAACCAAGCACTCTACCAAACTGAGCTACGCCTCGGAATGTCAGCGGACTTCCATGCCTGACAGCTTGTTTATTATACCAGAATATATAAAAAAAGTCAAGCGGCTGAGCATTATTTGTACGAATAAACAATATTCTCTGAATATTGCAACGCTGTTTTGTGACTTGCAACAAAAGCAAACACAAATCATAAAGGGGAGAGTCCAACCTCTCCCCTTGTATAAGTAAAAATCAGTCTTTAATATCCTCAACTGCTTCTTCAACAGCGTCAGCAGCTTCTTCAACAGCTTCCTCTGCATTCTCCACAGCGTCCTCAGCCGTATCTTTCAAAGTATCATCATTGATCTCTAAATCAATGTTTTCATCGCCGCCGAACTCAAAGGAATCGTCATCATAATCCATATCATCGTAATCATCATTTGAATTCTTGCCTTTGATATACTGAGAAGCAGCGTATCCTGCAGCAGCTGCGGCACCGGCAGCTAAAAGCGCAACTAATAATTTACTCATTTTTAATTCCTCTTTTCTCCGCAAGAATAATTAAGAGCCTATTTTGCCTGTCTAAAAAAGCCGAACAGACGATTTCGGGGATACGACTCATATTTACCGAGCCGCTTGCGACCGGACTGCGATAAACTATTTTTATTATATCATACTTTTTTTAAAAATTCAACCGTTTACATATTATTTGTTAAAAACATCAAAATTGAGAGTGCAGTTATTGGTGCAGTTTCACAACGAAGTATTCTTTTTCCGAGCCATATTCGCTCCGCACCTGCCTCAACGGCAAGCTCTGCCTCCTCTTTGTCGAAGCCGCCCTCGCTTCCGATGAGAAGTCCGATCGTCTTAGCGCCGCAGAGATCCATTTGTGAAAACGACTTTCCACCCTGTTCCTCATACAAAATGACCGAACGGTCAAGCTCGCGCATACGGGAAAGGGCATCCTTATAGCTCACGAGCGGCATCACCTGCGGTATAATGCCTCTGCCCGACTGTTTTGCTGCACTCTCCGCGATCTTTTCCAGTCTCGCAAGCTTTTTGGCAAACTCCTTTTCGGTCGGGCGAGATACGCAGCGTCTTGTCATCACAGGTACTATCCTCGCAACACCAAGCTCCACGGACTTCTGAATTATCGCTTCGAGCTTATCAAATTTCGGCACTGCCTGAAAAAGCGTGATCTCCACTGACGGTTCAGCAGCACATCGCTCGCGGCTCATGAGATCAAGGAATACCGAATCCTCTGTTATAGAGCGTATCACACAATTGTAATCAATACCGCAGCAGCAGACCGTTACGGCTTCTCCGGGACGCATCCTCAGCGAACGCCCGATGTGTACGGCATCGCTTCCCGTTATGACAATATCGTTTTCGTCAATTGATTCTGCAAAAAATCTCGGCATATGTACACCGTCCTTGTTTTGATATGAGTTTATTATATCATATTTCGATAAATATTTCAAGGGCAGCGCAGGTACTCTTGAAATCTCTGTCCAAATATGATATAATATCCGTAAACAATAACACCCTACCAAAAAGAGAGGACTTAACCATGAAAGTAAGATTTCATCTGCCAGATTTTACCAAGCATTACGGATTCAATATAATCTTTGCAGAGATGCTCCGACAGCTCCCCGAATACTTCCGCGAGGGAGTGGAGATCGCCTCGGTATACGGAGTGTTCCCTCCCGCAATCTGGAACGGCGGACGCTATCAGCACGGAAATTGCAGCGTTGATTTTATTCGTCAGGTTCTCCGTGAATTCAACAGCCGCGGCATACCGCTCCGCTTTACGTTCACCAACCCTATCCTCACCGAAAAACACCTCAAGGACGATTTCTGCAACCGTATTCTCAAGCTTGCCGACAACGGAATGAACGAGGTCATTGTCGCATCGCCTCTCCTCGAGAACTACATCCGCGATAAATACCCAAACTACAAGCTAACAAGCTCCACCTGCAAGCGCATCACAGATGCGGACACTCTCACCGATGAGCTTGGTAAAGATTACCATATTGTCGTCCTTGACTACGATCTGAATAATAAATTTGACATTCTTGAAAAGCTCCCCAACAAGGATAAGTGCGAGCTCCTTGTGAATGCATGCTGCAATCCCAACTGCGCTCACCGCTCGAACCACTACAAGACTATTGGTGCAGAGCAGCTTGCCTATGGCGAACACCTCAAAAAGCATCCGAAAGCCCCGTTCGGTCTGACGGAGCTCAGGCGCGACCACAAACAGTATGCCGACATGATCGACCCTTTCACGCTCGAGTGCTCCTGCGTTGACAGGACTATCTTTGAGTCCATGAAGCTCCCGACCCACATCTCACCAGATGCTATCTGGGAAAAGTACGTTCCTATGGGATTCAGTCAGTTCAAGATCGAGGGCAGGACTATCTCACTTTTCAGGCTCATCGAGCACTATATGTACTACATGGCTAAGCCCGAATGCCGCGATGAAGCACGCCTGCTCCTTATTGAACAGCTTGCCGAACAGGGAATAATCAAAGGTGCGTTTTAAACTTTATACAAAAGATCCTGCATACGATGATGCAGGATCTTTTTGCAAAATCTTAAAATTATTTTGGTTCTTCATATTCAGAAAAATGAAAGCTGCATATCGTCGTACCCCATTTTATAGGCACGAATAATGCTTTTCATTTCATAAAGTATTCCAAAACGTTCGCATTCCTCAGTAAAAAGCTTCCACAGCTTCTTAACGTTAGGACTTACGCATTCATAACGGCTGCCATACTGCTTTATATATCGTTCGCGAAGTCCTGTATCCGGAAAACGTTTGTCAAGTTCATTGAAAAAGTATTCCCTTTGATTTGTACGCAAGGTTACTCCGAAAAACGGATAAATGCACCGTACTCCGCATTCATGCGCAGTACGAACGATTCGGCGTATATTGTCCTCCGTATCGTTTATAAAGGGCAGGATCGGCATAAGAGTGATTCCCGTAAAAATTCCGCTGCTTGCTATTTGGGCAAGGGCATTGAACCTTTCTGAAGATACGGAGACGTTTGGTTCTATGATTCGACAAAGCTCGTCATCTGCGGTCGTGATCGTCATTTTGCAGAGAACGGGAGAGTGGTCGGATATTTCCCTATAAATGTCAATATCTCGCGTTATCAGGGGACTTTTCGTTATTACAGTAACACCGAAATTATAAGCGGAAATAAGCTCAAGCGAATGACGTGTGAGCAGCTCTTTTTCCTCAAAAGGATTGTATGGATCACTCATCGCTCCCGTGCCGATAACTCCCGAACGCACCTTGCGCCGCAATTCGTCACGAAGTATTACAAGAGCGTTTTCCTTAGCGTGAACGGTATCGAAGTTCTCCACATGGTAACATTCCGAACGGCTGTCGCAGTAAATGCATCCGTGACAACAGCCGCGATAAAGGTTCATATTATAGTCATTGCCAAACCATTCAGAGGATCTGTTTTTTTGTAAAATAGTTTTTGCCGGAATCGTTTTCATATTTTTGCTCCTCTCTATTTGACTCAGGCTGACCGAGTATATCACTTATCGTTATAATAATGTCACATTGATTTTCGATTGTCAAGAGGCAATCGTGACAAATATCTCCTATTTAGCAAAATGCACAAATCGTTGCTCAAAAACTTGTAAAAAATGTCTGTCACCAATCTTTTCCAAGTATTGACAAAATCCAACCGCTGTTGTATACTAAAAGGTGTAAAAGTGCCTATGCACAGTAATATAGGAGGTTTTATCATGAATTATCCAAACGCAGCAAAGGGTCTTAAGACTATGTTCTTAGCTCAAATCATCTCTATTGCAGCAGTTGTCATCGCCGCTATTCCGTTCATCGGTATCGTAGGCGGTATCGCCGCTATCGTATGCGGAGTTTTCTTCCTGCTCGGAATCAACATGGCAGGAAATGACGATGAGGGCTACAAGAAAGCTTTCACTTACCAGATCGCAACTATCATTATCGGCGTTCTCAACCTTTTCCTCGGCGATGTATTCCTCATAGGAACTCTCATTTCCATCGCTTCAAGCATCACATCTCTCCTCGTTATCTACTACATCTGCACTACAACTTCAAAACTTCTCAGAACAGTCGGTCAGGATGCTATCGCTTCTACAGGCGATAAGGTCTGGAACATCAACAAGATCTGCACTATCATCTCAGTAATTTGCGAGATCATCGCTATCATCCCGATTCTCGGTACTATCATTGCCGGTATTATTGGTTTTGTAGTTGCTATCGTACTCATCGTTGCAGGTATCATGTACCTCATTTTCCTCAACCAGAGCTCAAAGGCTTTATAATTCAGAAGACTGTCTAAGCAAAAGATCAAGCCCTTGCCGTTT
>DHYN01000010.1:18982-24971 GCA_002414125.1 Ruminococcus sp. UBA5129
AAGTTATTTCTTTATGATTCCTTATTGATGCTCCCTCTTTTCGCCCGTGAGTTGCTGGGCGACTGCGACCACAAGAGCAAGGACAAACGGCACGATCACGGGAAATATCCTCCGCGCATACATATTGCTTATCGGTTCGAGAGTGAATCTGTTGCTCCAGCCCTTTGCATCGGCGTGCGACCGAAGCTGCGCGAGGCTTATCATGCACAGTATCAGCCCTATGACATTGCTCGTGATCGAGGCGATATTCCGCCTTATCAGCACGAGCACAAGTCCTGCTCCCGAAAATATCGCTGAAACGAGAAACGCTATCGCTATATTGCGAACCTTTGCACCGTAGCTCTCCGCGTTGAAGAGCAGTCCGGCTGAGGTCATAACGACCATAAAAAGCGGATATATACACGTCAGCACAACAAGAACGGCTCTGAGAGCCGTCATCATCGGTGCACGTTTTTTTGTATTTTTTTTCATGTGAATTTCTCCGAAAATCTTTCAAAAAATCTGTGACGATTTCTCTTTTATAAAATTGCCGCTGCGATAAATAATAATTTGTATGAAAGGAATGATAAAAATGCACATTAAAAATAAGCTATGCAAATTTGCAGCGGCAATACTCTCGGCAGCTATGCTGGGAATTTTTTCCGCTGCGGAATACTACTCCCATGCGCTCCCCTCGGCAATAACAACCGAGGATGTGAGCTGTATACGCATTGCTCAATACCCCGAGGTCTCAGCAGCAGCGACATCGTCTGTCGGAACTCTTCCGCCTGTCCGTCAGGTCACTCTGAGTCTGTTTGGCGCGATCCCCGTTAAAAATGTTGCGGTGCACGAAAGCGAAACACTTACTCTCATCGCAGGCGGTGAGCCGTTCGGAATAAAGCTTCTTATGGACGGCGTAATGGTAACTGCGCTCGACGAAATAAACGGAAGCTGTCCTGCAAAGGAATGCGGCATCCAAAAGGGTGATGTGATCGTCAGTATCGACGGAACCAAGGTAAGCTCAAACAGTCAGGTACAGGAGATCATCGGAGGCTGCGCCGGAAGGGCGCTCAAGCTGCGCACGATACGCGGAAACGAGGAGCACTTCTTCATACTCGAACCCGTCTATTCGGCTAAGGATCAATGCTACAAGGGCGGAATGTGGGTGCGTGACAGCATCGCAGGAATCGGAACTATGACCTTTATAGACAAGGCAACAGGCAATTTCGCAGGACTCGGACACCCGATATGCGACTCCGATACCGGCGAGATCGTACCCATCTCAAGCGGAGAAGCTGTCCCCGTGGAGATAACCGAAGCCGTCAAGGGCAAGGCAGGAGTCCCTGGTGAGCTGCGAGGCGCGTTCTCATCATCGAGGTCGTTCGGTACGCTCAGCCGAAATACGACCTGCGGCGTTTTCGGCACACTCACCGAGGATGCTCTCGGAGCGGCAGCAGAATCCTCAAAGGAATATCCTCTCGGACGCTGTCAGAATGTCACAACAGGCAGCGCCACTATGCTTACGACCGTTTCGGGTCAGCACCCGCGTGAATACGACATCGAGATAACAGCGATCGACTACAATAGCGCCGAATCGACAAAGAATATGACAATACGCATGACAGATCCCGAGCTGCTTTCCGCGACTGGAGGCATCGTTCAGGGCATGAGCGGCAGTCCGATAATCCAGAACGGATGTATTATCGGCGCTGTAACGCATGTATTTGTCTCCGATCCCACAAAGGGCTACGCAATATTTGCCGAGAATATGCTTGGCTGAAACAAAATTCCCNNCGAAAAGGTAACGGTCAAAATGATTTTTAGACGAAATTATCTGCTTTCCTCGCTGAAGCCGTTGTCAACGAGCTCTACAAGAGCATCAACAGCAGCCTTCTCATCTGCACCGTCAGCGATCACCTTGATATTAGTGCCGCCTACGATACCGAGGGAAAGAATTCCAAGCAAGCTCTTAGCATTTACTCTGCGCTCTTCTTTTTCAATCCAGATAGATGACTTGAACTCATTAGCCTTCTGAATAAAGAATGTTGCAGGTCTTGCGTGAAGTCCAACCTGATTTTTAACCATTACTTCTCTGACAAACATATACAACTCTCCTATTCTTATATATAGCGGCTTCATAGCCGTGTCTGCAAATATTTTTCACTTGCTGATATTATTATACCGCCAACAGCGTTCGGAGTCAACGGAAAATTTGCTATATCTGGCAAGTTCACGTTAAATTCTACATTTAAGTTAAATGCGGCGATATTTTTTTCGGTTTGCTTGTGAATTATCACCACAATTTTTTGTGCAATTCTTTTGTTAAAGCTGAATAATTCTCCACCAAATTATATGGTAAATACTCACAAAGTATTATCCCTTGTGTTCTTTAGTGTATTTTGCATAAAGGTCGGGACGCTTCTCGCTCGTTATCGCGAGGCTCTGCTCGTGCCTCCATGTCTGAATGTTCTTGTGATGACCCGACAATAATACCTCCGGAACTCTTTCACCCTCCCAAACCTCGGGACGGGTGTAATGCGGATACTCAAGAAGTCCGCTGTAAATGCTCTCGTCTATGAAGCACTCGTCATCCGAGAGAACTCCACGGCACATCCTTGCCACGGAATCCACCAAAACCATTGCAGGCAGCTCCCCTCCTGTTAATACATAATCGCCGATAGAGATCTCCTCATCGACTATCTTATCAAGGACGCGCTGATCGACTCCCTCATAGTGACCGCAAATTATAAGTATATTATCAAGCTTTGACAGCTCCACAGCCTTCTGCTGGTCGAGTATCTTTCCTTTCGGAGACATATATATCGTATGCGGCTTAGTACCGATCTGCTCGCAGACAGCGTTATAGCAGTTGAATATCGGTTCGCACTGCATGACCATACCCATTCCGCCTCCGTACGGTGTATCGTCCACACGGCGGTGCTTGTCCTGCGTGTACTCGCGTATCTGGTGGCAGTGAAGCTCTATCGCGCCCGATCTGCGTGCTCTGCCGATTATGCTCTCTCCGAGTACGCTTTCACACATCTCGGGGAAGAGCGTTGCAATATCAATTCTCATCGAAAAGTCCCTCCAGCGGTCGAATCAGCATCAGATCGCCGTCAATATCGGTGCTGACTACCACATCCGCGATCGCAGGCACGAGGTATTCACGCTTTTCACCCTTAATGACGTAGACATCGTTCGCACCTGTCTGCATAACGTCCGTGATCTCTCCGTAAAGCTCATCGGTATCGGCATTTTTCACTTTCATGCCGATGAGATCCTGAATGAAATATGTGTCCTCATCAAGCTCAAGATCGTCCCTGTGAATGTAGAGAATTTTGTTGCGGAGCTTTTCGGCAGCCTCGGGAGTATCAATTCCCTCAAGCTTGGCAATGACTATATTCTTCTGCACGCGTGAACGCTCAACGATCACCTCATCGCGGCTCTTACCAATGAATAAGCGGTCAAATTCGCAGAAAAGCTCGGACGAATCACAGTACGGCATCACCCTCACCTCGCCCTTTATACCGTGGGTAGAGACGATTTTTCCCGCTTCAAGAAATTCCTTTTTCATACATTTACTCCAATTCTATCGAGCTTATAAGCTCTTTGCATTCATCATCCGTTACGGCTCTGACCATAATGAAGTACTCCAGATCATCATCGTTTTCGGGATAAAGGAGCACAGTCCAGAGCTTTGTCTTGCTATTGCCGACAGGGAGCAGCTCCGAGTCGAGAAGTGTCGAAACATACGCCGTGAAGCCGTCTCCGCTGAGCTTGTACGAATCCTCCATCTTATACGCGCCGTCCTTGTTGTCGGCGTAATACAGAAAGATCTCCGCATCCTTGCCGCGCATACGAAGTCCGTCCGTTGGCTTGAATTCGTCCTTTGCGTACCAGAGATCATTCGCCGGGACAGACTTGCCGAGCTTCTTGAAATAGTGTGCGAGCTCGTCCTTGGTGAATTCCTCCTCGAGATAGTCTCCGAGATCAATATTTTCCATTAGCTCTTCATTCTGTGAGAGGGAGTTTTTCATCACAATGAAACTGAGTCCGTCATCGCCTCTCAGCGCACTTCCTGTCTCGTTCAGTGATGCACTCTTCGGAGCTTTTAACTTTATCCCCCTGATATTATACGATTCGTAATATTCGGGGACGGATACTTTTTTAAACTTCGGCACCGTATCGTACATATGGTCGTACTTGAAGCTGACCTTTATGACGTTCGGGAGTCCCGGAAAAAAGATAAATACTATTAGTGAAATAATAAGGAGGACGCCGATGACGATCGCTCCTATCTTAAGTGCTTTTTTCATGGTGTCCTCCAATAATCGTATCGAATCAGTTCTTCATCTCGAAGTTTTCTCCGAGGATGTCCTTGTTAGCTTCCAGAATGGGGTTCACGAACTCGGCAAGGTACTCATCTACCTGCTGTGAGCTTCTGCCTGTGTAGTTTTCGGGCTTGAGAACAGCGTCAAGCTCCTCCTTTGTTATCATGAACATCGGGTCATTTACGATGAGATCGCAGAGGTTATTGTCTCTGCCATACTGCTTTACCTCCATAGCGGCAGTCATGGAGTACTCGCGGATGCGCTCGTGAAGCTCCTGACGGCTCGCACCCTTCTTTGCAGCGTCCATCATTATATTCTCTGTAGCCATGAACGGAAGCTCTGCCATTACACGGCGGCGGATGATCTCGGGATATACGACCATACCGTCCGTTACGTTCATCATGATATTGAGGATAGCGTCAACACCGAGGAATGCCTCCGCAACGGAGATCCTCTTGTTAGCCGAATCATCGAGAGTCCTCTCGAACCACTGCGTACCTGCGGTGAACGCAGGGTTGAGGCTGTCGATCATGACGTATCTTGCAAGAGATGTGATGCGCTCGCATCTCATGGGGTTTCTCTTATATGCCATAGCGGATGAACCGATCTGGCTCTTTTCACGGGGTTCTTCCATTTCCTTGAACGACTGGAGGATGCGCATATCGTTTGAAAACTTGCTGCATGACTGAGCAATTCCGCTGAGCACGCTGAGCACCTGCGAATCCACCTTTCTTGAATATGTCTGACCCGATACGGGAACTACACTATCGAATCCCATCTCCTCAGCGATCATTCTTTCAAGCTCCTTGATTTTTGCTGTATCGCCCTCAAAAAGCTCCATGAACGAAGCCTGTGTACCTGTCGTACCCTTTGAGCCGAGAAGCTTGAGACTTGCGATGCGGTGCTCTAAGTCCTCGAAATCCATAAGAAGCTCGTTGAGCCAAAGCGTTGCGCGCTTACCAACTGTCGTGAGTTGAGCAGGCTGTAGGTGCGTATAAGCGAGACAGGGCATATCCTTATACTGATTCGCGAAGCTTGCAAGGTTATTCATTACGTTGAGAAGCTTTCTGCGAACAACACCGAGTGCATCGCGCATGATAATTACATCGGTATTATCGCCGACATAGCATGATGTTGCACCGAGGTGGATGATACCCTCTGCATTAGGGCAAACCTTGCCGTATGTATAAACGTGAGCCATGACGTCGTGGCGTACCTGCTTTTCACGCTCAGCAGCAACGTCGTAGTCAATATCGTTCACATGTGCCTCAAGCTCCTTGACCTGCTCCTCGGTCACGGGCAGTCCGAGCTTCATTTCTGCTCTTGCGAGAGCGACCCAAAGCTTTCTCCAAGTCGTGAATTTCTTGTCTGCGGAGAAGATATACTGCATCTCCTCGCTTGCATAACGCGTGCAGAATGGACTTTCGTAGCTGTTGATATTTCCGCTCATAATCGTAATACTCCTTATCATTAATTGTTAACGCGGCTACCGCCGAACATATACATTTTTATTATATCATTTTTCTTGGTGAATGTCAAATTTTCCAATGTAGCGTTTTTCTTGCAGAAAAGTTTTTTGCCTTACTGATGCTAACGTGGATTATTTACTTGGATTCGGCTTGAGTTCGCGAGTTCTGCTCATGGCTCGCAATGCTTTGCTTCGCTTGCAGCTCGCTGCT
>DHYN01000010.1:25047-35583 GCA_002414125.1 Ruminococcus sp. UBA5129
AAGAAAAAATCGCTTTCGATCTATTATAGTCAAAAGCGATTCTTTTTCTGTTTTAAAGCTGCAAAAGCCATTTAAATGGTAAGCACACGTCTATTCGACAAGTCGGCATCGCACGGTAATTCGCTGTTTTCCACTGTATGTACATGTATAGAGCGAAAGCTCCCAATCGCTGTGTATCATCCTGTCGATGTCCTCGGCATCGAGAATCTCCTTTTCACCCACCAAATATCTGCGTACTTTTCCGTTCATATCGGTGAAAAAAACCTCGTCTCCAATGTTAAGATCGCGGAGCTTTCCGAAACCGCNNTTCTTGTAGTTATGTCCTGCGATGACAAGGTTATTCTCCTCGGGCGATCCGAAATGGCGGCACAGCGCACACTTAAGCTTCTGCTCACTCCATTCGGCCATAACGGGCATCTCAAGATTTATTGCAGGCGATGAAAAAAATCCGATATATCCCTCGCCGTCTATCTCGACCACGACCATCTCATCTACCTTACCCTCAAGCTCGGCTGCGATTATATCCTCAAGCGCCTCGGTGGGAGCTTCAGCATTCTGCTCAACGCGATCTGAGATCTCAGCCTTTACCAATTCGAGACGTTCGCTATATGCATCGTGGGCATCCATATCCTCGTTGCTGTTTCGTAAAACCAGAACAAGCGCTGAGACTATCAGCGCCGTTCCTAACAATATGAACAATGTTCCCAGAAGGTTCTTGTTACGTTTCATTCTTCTTTTTCCTTCCGCTTCCTCTTACAGCCACACCGATTGCGATGAAGATCACTCCACTTGCTGCAAGTATCGGAACAGGCCATTTAAGCTGACCTGTCTGTATCAGCTTTCCGCTGGTATTTGTGATAATAAATTCGGTCTTGCTTCCCGAATATGATACGGTATATCCGTCAGGAACCGTCTCCTCCTTTACGGAATAGTCCTCACCGTAAGGAAGGCTTTCCCACTTGTATTCCCACTTGTTAGCCTCTGAAAGCTCGACCGTATCCTTGACCTCAGTGCCCTTGATGAGCTGCACCTTAACGCTCTGCGGACGTATCTTTCCGTCATCGTTCCACTTCTTGATTACCGTAAGGTCGATAGTGAGCGGACCATCGGGGGGAGCTGTGGGAGCGGGAGGCTCTGTCGGCGTGTCAGGGGTTATCGGCTCAGTCGGATTCTCGGGATTCGTTGGATCTTCGGGATTTGTAGGTTCCTCAGGGACAGTGGGATCCGGCGGATTATCAATACCCTCGACCTTTGGATTCGCGAGAACATTATAGAGCCACTGACTTCCTGCTACAGAAGGAGTAGCGATAAGGAAAGGCGTAAACTCCGATGCATAGTTGGGAGCCGCGGTATTCACGCAGAGGTAAATGCCTGCGCTGAGTCCTTCAAATCGCACTCTGCCATTTTGATTCGTAACAGCCTTAGTTCCCACGAGATTCTTTCCCACGGAATACTGATATACGGCGTCGACCTTATCCTCATCGTAGATAGTCATATACTCAAGCTCGACATCGCAGTCCTTGAAGCTATCGTGATATGTATATACAGGTTCGCCGTCCTTTACGGCAAAATCCGCAACGGGGTAGATCGTCACCTCCGTATCTGCCACCGGTGTCGGTGGGAAGCTCAATATTTCAACATTCAGCGTTACAGAGCACTCCATGTTTGGATCAAAATTCGATGGCATCGTTACAGCCGCCGATGCTGAGCCGCAGCACAGATTCACCATGCAAAGAAGCAGAATGCTGCAAAGAATACTACTTATTCTTTTCATTCATATCCTCCTCCTGATTCATTATTATTTTAATTCGGAAAGATCATTTCTTCCTATGTTTGTTTTTACTTTTCCTCTTGGAAGTCGTTTTTTTACCCTTCTCGGCACGTTCGGGAGCTATCTTCTCCTCGGCAGGCGCTTCGGAGTCATCCGACCGTGCGTTATCCTCGGCGGAGCTTTTTTCCTGCTCGGACTCGGCTGCTTCATCAACCTTGAACGGAACTGCTTCTTCACTCTCGGACGAGTTCTCTTCTTTCTGATCGGAAGCGCTCTCCTCCACATTTGTAGCAGCTTCGGCATCGAGTTTATTAAGTGCCTCCATTGCCATTTGCAGCTTCTTTCTTCTCGACTTTCGGGTGTTGTGCATTATCAACAGAACGATAAGTACGATGAGAAGCGGAATTGAGAAGATCGGCGCTACGATATAGATGTCAACGAGGAAAGCTTCGTTTGAGATAAACACGCCCGGTTTATCCTCGACATTTGCGACTCGGACTCCACGGACGAACATTCTGTGGGTGTTTACGCCGTAGGGAGTACATGTCATAAGTGTGCAGTAATCCTTGTCCTCAACGGGACGAAGCTCCTCCGTTTCATACGGAAGCACAGTGACGATCTGATCGACCTCATATGTCAGCGTTTTGTTCAAAACAGTTATTCTGAATATATCTCCGACCTTTACCTTATCGAGATTCGTAAAGAGCTTTGCACTCGGCAAACCTCGGTGACCCGAGATAACGCAATGCGTGCCCTTTCCTCCTATCGGAAGGCTCGTACCCTCGATATGACCTGCGCCGACTTGGAGCACGCCCTCGCTTGTACCGTGATATATCGGCAGCTCCACCTTTATCCTGTCGATATAGACATAACCCATTACGCCAATACCGAGGAGGTCAAGCGCCGAATCATAGCCTTTCAACACCGAGGGATTCATAAAACTGTTTGGTGTATCCTTTAGCTGCTGATTGTACCTTTCGGCTTCATCGAACATCTCTTGAATACGCTCTGCTGATGTATCGCTTACCGCACTGTTGTAATTCGCGATCACTCTTGTTGCATACTTCTGATTGAGATAATCGCTTATTGCAGGATACAGCATCACGGATAATCCAACAAAAAACATAAGAACTATTAATACATTGATAAGCTTATTTTTCATTGGATTCTCCCTAATGCTATAAACTTTGCAGCGGAAATCGCAGAAACACGCTTTCCGCTGCTTTGTCTATGCTTTAATTAGTTTTTGCTATCGTCTTTTTTCTTGTCTCTCTTTCAACCCTCTTCAGACTCATTCTTTCTCTTTACAACGAAGAGAACTGCTGCGCCTGCCATAAGGAGTGAACCTACGATGTAGTATACTATTGTACCAATACCACCTGTACCGGGGAGTACTGCATTCTTATTATTCACAACCTTGAATGAGAGAACGCCGTCTTCAATAGTTACTTCTTCATCATTGAGTGTACCTGTCCACATAACGTGATTTGTATCATCGGGCTTAGCTTCTCCGTTCCATGTGAGAACTGCCGTATAAACGTCGTTGCTTATTGCGTATCCGTTAGGAGCTGTTACTTCCTTAACGGTGTATGTGCCTGCGCTTAAGCCGTCAATTGCGAGAACGCCGTCAGCATCAACATATGCCTGAAGCTTGTAAACGCCATCTGTTTCAGTCTCTGTAACTGCATCAATATTCTGTAATGAATACTTTGTTCCATCGAAATCTGCAGGAGCTGCATAGTACTTGCCATCCTTAAGGTAGTATGTACCATTTTCATCCTCAACATATTCACAGCCTGTTACAACTGCGAGAGCCTTGATACCGTTACCCTCTACAAGGAACTCAGCGCCCGGAAGAGGATCGCCAGCGCCGTCAATCTTCTGAACGAGAAGCTTAGCTGTGTAAGTTGAAACTTTGTCCTTGGGGGTCTTGCCTATAACTTCACTGGGATGGGTGGGCGGCGGATTATCGGGATCTTCGGGATCTTCAGGCTTATCAGGATCGTCACCACCGGGGAGATCATCCTTGCTGATGTTCGGATTGTTGGAGTAGGTGAGCTGAACTGTATTGTCGTTACCGTCTTCGCCGATAGTTGCATCTTTATTCAGTATTGCGGAATACTGAACCTCGATAGCGTCACCTGTATTATCCTTCCAGTTTGTAAGGAAGTCCTTGAAAACGATTCGGAAGTTTGTACCGTTATCCGCATTTTTAGTTACATCAAGGTCATACTTTTCAGCATCAACAACTGTGTTGCCAATTGTGATAACAATATCATTATTAAAATCAAGACCGGACTCCATTGTATCCTCGATAACGAAGTAATACTTCTCATATCCTATCATATTGGGAACCTTTGAATTGAGCTTGTAGTCGATAACATCGCCCTTGCTCGCATTGTTAGCCTTAACGTCTGCTGCGTCACGGTCGCCGTTTGTACCATCGATCCACTTTTCGATTTCGGGTGTATCGCGCTTGGGGCTGTAAGTTGTATCGCCATTTACCTCCTTGAGAACGTATGCGGAGGGTGCATCGCTTGTATCCTTGAAGAAATAGTAGCCTGTGCCTGTTACAGTAATGTTCTCAGGATCGCCCTCTGTAGTTGTCGTCTTCGCGTTTGTGAGATGAGCTGCAACGATCTTTGAGAACTTGAACATTGCATCCGAATCGTTGCTGAAGTCCTCATCAACATCAAGCGTTGCTGCAATATCTTCGGCAGAAGTAGCATCAGCGAAGCAATCAAAAGATGATTTAAGAGCTGCGAGGAGAGCATCACCGTTAACGCCGCTGCCCCATGTGATATTTGTGAGCTTTGCATTTGCTCCTGTGCCTGTTACATCGCCTGCGAATACCTGATATGCTTCGAGGGTCTGTTCTGAATCTGCAAATCCGATCGAAACCTTGCATTGAGTATCGGATTCGGCATTAACCGTAAACGCACTGAGTGCTGTACATGAAGCGATCATTGAAGCCGCCATGATAGAAGTCAATATTCTTTTTGAATTTTTCATAATAATAAATACCTTTCACTTAATAATTAAATTTATCGGTTTGTCGGGAGCTTTGTGTAATTTTTTCAGATTCACACACTCTCCTTCCGCTTACGTCTTATCGCTATCAGTGCCGAACCGAGCATGAGCATTGGTCCGAGGATAAAGAACATCGTTGTTCCGCTTCCGCCTGTGTTGGGGAGCATGTAGGCGTTAGTTTTCTTGGTATTGACAAATTCAGGAATTGAACTGCCACCATCATATGTAACAGTTGTATCGTAAGTCGGTGAATCGGTTCCACCCGTCGCTGTATACTTTACTGTTACATTTACTATACGATCAGAATATGTAATATCTTCATCCGGAGAATTCGGAATCTTCTCCTTAATGACATAATAGTCGGTGTGATCAAGATCACCGGTACCGGGATAGATATAGAACTGTTGGTCAAAATACACATATCCATTTGCGCTGTTTGTTACAGTGCTCACGGGTGTTTTGCCGTTGATGTTAAAATCACTATCACACTTATAAAGCTCGAACTCGAACTCACCGCCGACAAGATCATCGTTGAGATCAGTGTGTGTGTCGGTCTCGAGACGCTTATAAGCTTCGATAAGAGCGTTGCCTGATCTCAGCTTACTGGTTATCTCTTCATCACGAATAGTGAAGTCAAGACCAGAGTGGTCAGGACACTTGTTTACAGCGTCGATAACACTCTGATGAGTCATATGAAGCTTGACATCTGCAACGTTAATAGCTTCGGATTCATTGAAATCCGCATTGATGATCTCTTCCGTTGAGCCGTCCGGATACGTGATGGTAGTTATCTCTGACTCCGGAATAAGGTGAACATTAACAAAGAAGTCAGCGTCTATAACGTCTGCCTGATTGAATGTGGGACGATCATTCACTTGCCATTTCGGGAATGATCCTGGAGGCAATTCTATTCTTTCACCATTTGCGTCTACTTTGTACTTTGATGTCAGCTCATACTGCGTATCACCCGGTGAATTCTGACTGGAGTAGTCAGTGCCGGGAATATTATATGTTCGATTATCAGTTAAAGAAATATCACACTCGAAAACCTTAGTGATAGAAGCTCCGTAAGTTCTTACGGTTTCGATCACAGTACCGTTAGGCATTACCGAATGATTAGCAACCATTTTATAAATGCCACCGTCAGCGATCTCAATATCAGCGTGATCATATTCCTTATACCAAGTTGATCCTTCTGAAAGTTTGAAATAGAAAGTTCTACTCGTTCCAGACACTACGTAATCAATCGTATAATAATAAGACAAGCCATTTACAGAATTCGGCATCGTAAGCTTAACATACGTTTTATTTGGAGAAGGATCTCCCGGGCTTACATTCTCATCCATTATAATGTTTGTTGTACCGCCAGTCCACGGTTGAAGATTTTCAAAGCGACCGTTTCCTTCACCTGCAAGGAAGATTTCATCACCGGGATGAACGATGTAGTATTTGCCTTCATCATATTGATTCTTTTCCGCATTCTTCCAGTATTTACCATTGCCGCTGTCACCGCCTACACCGTCCATAGCTTCGTTAACACGGTCGATGTCTCTCCAGCCTACTGTAGAGTATACATATAGTATAGTAGCATCATTTGTAAGCCAGAACTGATCAATGCTGGTAGTACTTTTGTCATCAGCGAACGTTACAACATACTTTTTACTGTTGTCACCTAATATTCCGACTTCGTTAGCGGTATATGTTACAGTTACGGTCAGATTTTCACCTTCAAAATCGTATACAGTATTACCTGTCTTATTAAATAGCGTGCCGGGTTGTGGGTTATTATCAAAATCATTCAATCCCCAGAATCGTGCATAAGTCGAAATATATTTATTTCCTACGCGTACAAATTGGAGATCAGGATCTGCATTTGCCGCCTTAGCATTGTTGAATTCATTAGCATTAGGATAAACTGTATATTTGTCTTTGCCTACTGTTCCAACAAGTGTAACACTGTCTCCGGGCTGCACTGAAAATGCATTGTCCGCTTTATGATATTCGTGTATGTCCAGCCTTATAGGCTTGATTATTTTGATTGTTGGCGGTTGAGAAACGGGGGTTGAAGTATCCGGTACAACCTTGATGTAAAGGTTTTTATTTCCATCACTGTCATGGAAAGTGTACGTAACACTTCTTTCGTTTTCACCTTCTGCAAGCTCCAAAGTAAATGTTTGCGTACATTTCAATTCGTTTGTTGCTGAATCAAAAGAAAATTCTCTGTAGCCAGCTTGCTCTCCAGCATCTTTTGAAAACCATGAATTTGCACCTGTGAAGATTTTTGTTCCCTTAACATCGTAATACTGCCATTCAGCACCACCAAAAGATTTGTTATTATACTCTTCCTCCGTGAGTACAGTATATCCTGCCCCACCACGTGGTGAAGCTTCATCCAGTATTATTTCAACCGTAATAGGAGTTCCGCTTGTAACAACATACGGATTGCCTTCACTTGAAGTATTAAACTCGTTTGTAGGCGAAGTAATCTTAATTTGCATATCCGGATTACTATTATCTGCATAAGCTGCGTACTCAGGATCCCCGAAAGATAACATCGGTAATTCCATATCAGATTCTGAAAGTTCTTCATCTTCGGGAGATGATGTCAGGAATTCCATATAAGATTCCGCAAGCTTATCAATTGAAACAAATCCGACAAGCTTTTCATCCTCGATAGAGTACTCAGCCTCATCTACCTTATCATCGAGGTCTCCCTCAATAACCGTGATAGTTGGCAGCGAATCCTCCTCTTCGTCATCGGGTTTGGATATTGCCGAAACAATACCCGAACGATCGGGCCTATCATCAGCATTAGTATCGAAGAATACAAGATCGCCGACTTTTATCTCACCGCTGTCAGGATCTGTGAGCAGACCTGCCTCTGAGAGGGTTTCTGTCCAAGCCCAGCAGCCGGAACCGTACGGCATTATCTTTTCGGTAATGCCTGCATAGTAAAGGCAGAAATAAGTGAACATTGTATTCCATTCACCGTAATTGCTGCCGTACCACTGACCGTAGCGCGTATAGCCTCTGCGAACGGAATCGCCGTCGAGAACGAAATTTCTGACGCTTTCGCAGTAGCCAAGCTGAGAGGCGGCAACTGCTATCAGATTTTCACTGAGATTATCTGTGAGTGTCTCGGGAAGAGTTGCCTCCCAATCCTCTGACGATTCGATGTCTGCCGAAATATCGGACATACACTGCATCGAATGATTATGAACTGTTTCATCGCAATTCATTACGATCGCAGTACATTCGTCGGTATGCTCATGATCCTCGGTACAAATAAGCGCTTCCGAATAACATTCAGCGGAGTGAACATGTTCGGTCATTCCGCACAGATATTCGTCCGTAAGGGCATTTCCCGTACTGCGAAGCTGCCAGAAAACACTGCTTGAAACGACCATCGAAAGGACTGTCATGAGCGCGGTAAAGCGCTGTCGTCTGATCCTGTCAGATCTGAACTTTTTTACTATGCTGTTGATCTTATTCTCCAAAACTACCACCTCTCTTTCATTTTTGAATTGATTCTTATTTTTATCAAGAACCGATCAAAGGCCATATCTTAAATAAAACCTGACCGGTAATCTGATCGTAGTCAATACAGCCTATAGCGGAGCTGCGGCTGTCTATTGAGGTATCACGTCTGTCACCCAGAACGAAGAGCTTTCCGTCCGGAACAACATAAGGAAAAGTGATGTCACATTCTCCGATGCATTTGTTGATCGCATACGGCTCATCGAGGAGAATATTATTCACATAGACATCTCCGTTTGCGTCTATGTCGATCTTATCTCCTGGATTGCCTATAACGCGCTTTAGGAGAAGCTTATTCTGCCATGAAACACAGCAGAGCTGACCGGTTTCAAATTCCTTTGTCTTATACAGGACAATTATATCGCCGTTGTGGAGGGTTGGCTCCATGCTGTCACCCGAGACCTGAATCACGGGGAGAAACAGCGTTGAAAGGAGTACTGCGACCGCAGCAACGACTATCAGCACAGCAATAATATTTCTGATGAACTTTCGATTTTTTGCCTTTTTATCTATACTGCTGCGTTCAGCTTTCACCTGTTCAGCGCTCGGAAGAATATCCGCATCGCCGTTTTCGCCTTCCTGAAGCTGATGAATTATCTCAATCAGCTCCTTGCGGCTGAGGTGATGAAAATCCTTATCTGTCATTAGTTTCCTTTCATTTTTGAGTAGTAAAATTGGATGGCGAAATGTTAATTTAAGGTATAAGCATATTAATCATCACTGATTTCAATTGTCAATAGCTAACTCAATTTTCTTACAATCCGCATCAATAATAGGCGTGCGTTTTGTTTATAATACACAGTAAATCGCAATAATTGGTCGAATAAATACAGAAGTGGTCAATGCTTTGTCAACCATTTTAATTAACAAATTAATAGAAATACAACACATTTTCCATGACAGCTTGGCACAGTGCTGCAACGGCGGATAATGACTCCAACTGTAGCACACTTTAACTTAGCTAAAATGACAAGTTATCCCATAAAAAGCACTCACAATAGTGAGTGCTTTGCAGCATGGCTTTCTCGGTTGGACTCGCTCCAACAACTCGGTTAACAGTAGAGTGCTCTACCGACTGAATAGCTATTTCTAGATCAAGCTATTTCTGAAACTTACAATTATATTTACTTGCGAAAAAAATGTCCAAAATAAGATTTCCTTCAAATTGCACTTATTCATGTACCCATCTCGTACTCACTCAGGACTTCACCTGACGAACCGTATTCCACACATTTTGCTTTAGATGCAAGTTCCTTTGGCACAGGGTTTCCGTCGGAATCAAAATACATTTTAACGAGCTTAACTCCGCCATGTTCAAAATTGCCCTGCTCGATCACCATATTGGCGCCCGATTTATTACTTGCTGCAAGCTTGCGATAATCCGAATTCCAATCATCAGCAACCTTATCAATATTTGTATGCTTTCTGAAAGCCCATTGACGTTGGTCGGCTTCATCAGTATTATAATCGTTTATATTCTCATATAACTGAATTCTGACAGTTCCATTTTCAAATGTTTCATTTGAAAAGCAGTCCTCAAATGATGTGAGAATTTCCTTTGGAACAAATTTGAAGAAATCCTTTCCAAACCACATTATATATGTGCTTGTAAACGGAATTCCTCCATATTCATGACTATGTCCTGAAAACTGTTCAATATCAATTATTTCTTCTTTAAACGGAGTATTTACTTTTTTCTTAAAATTTGATGTATCAATCCCTCTTCTTTCGTACGAAGAAATCTTATATGCTGTGCTAAGCAACCCATCTTCTTGATCACGAATTAATGCTGTAATAACTCTTCTATTGTTAAAAAGCTTATCAATTAAATTTGTTAAATCTGTTGCAGTATTACAATCCTCCAAAAAAACTATTATTGTAATCACATTAGATATATCATCATATCTCAAAGTAAGTGAATTATTGAAGTCTTGTGAAACAGAAGCATTAAAACGCACCTTACGTTTTAATGCATCAAGTAATTTGCTATAAAAAATGTCTTTATTAAATTTCTGTGTTTTATGTATGGCTGCCGGACTCATTCGTTTTATTTCAAACGGAAGCATATCTATCATTATTTTCAAAAAATCAAATGAATAGTCGTCACAAAGCATTGACATTTTAAACATTATACCATTTATATTCATTAATCTTCTCCTATGAATCAATGTAACCGGGTACGGGTCACCAAATTTCAA
>DHYN01000009.1:0-3521 GCA_002414125.1 Ruminococcus sp. UBA5129
CGGCTTCCGTGTGGGAAATATCTTCAACGGTCAGACGATCAGAAACTCCGCTATCTGCGCAAATATCCTCAAGGATTGCGATGCCGTAGAGTGCGAGAACGAGACAAAGGCAGACGCCGTCCTTAGACAGAACGGCTCGACTAATACAAATATCAACGTAAGCCTTGACAACTGCTCGGCTATCGCTGATTTCTGTGTAAAGAACAACCTCGGCTTCCGCGGACACGCTTTCGTATGGCACAGCCAGACTCCCGCGTGGTTCCTTAAGGAGAATTTCAACGGAAACGCAAACTGGGTAACTCCTTCCGTAATGGATCAGCGTCTCGACAGCTACATAAAGAACGTATTTGCAGCATTCGAGAGACAGTATCCTACTCTCAACCTCTACGCATACGATGTATGTAACGAGTGTATCAACGACGGCACCGGCGGCGCAAGAGAGCCCGGCGATAATAACGTCGAGGGAGGAAAGTCGGCATACGTTGCTGTATATGGCGACAACAGCTTTATAGAGAAAGCGTTCACTATTGCAAGAAAGTATGCGCCTTCCGGATGTAAGCTTTACTACAACGACTACAACGAGTTCGCAGACACAAAGAAGAACGGCATCATAAATACTATCCTTAAGCCTCTCGCAGCTAAGGGAGTGCTTGACGGTATGGGAATGCAGTCTCATATCAGCGCAGCCGCAAGCAACGCATGGGGCGATACGAACTCCTACCTCAAAGCAATGGACGATTACCTCGCTCTCGGAATCGACGTTCAGGTAACAGAGATCGACATCTCGCTTGAAAACGGTCAGACACTTCAGGATCAGGCAAACAAGTACAAGGCTATCGTTCAGCACATCATGGACGTAAATACAAGCGGCAAATATCAGGGTAAGGTAACACTCTTCCAGGTTTGGGGTCCGAACGATGCAAATACTTGGATCAGCGGCGATAAGAGTCCGACGCTCTACGACAAGAATAATCAGCCAAAGACAGCTTATACGACACTTATGAACCTCGGCGACGGCAACGGTCCTTTCGAGGGATTCGATGCACCTCTTGCTCCGCTTGAGCCCGATGCAGACGGCTACTGGTTCCACCATACATTCGAGGGAACTGATAATGGCTGGGAAGGTAGAGGCGCCGCAAGCGTTTCCACAAGCGGACGTTATGCATACGCAGATAAGGAATCGCTCCTTGTTCAGGACAGAACAGACGAATGGAACGGCGCGATCTACTCGCTTGGCAGAGCTTTCGAGGCAGGTCAGGAGTATAGCTTCTCCGTAAATGTGACCTACGCCGACGGTCCCGATACAAGAGATTTCAAGTTCACACTCGAATATACAAACGCTGACGGCGAAACGACTTGGGATGAGATCGCAACAGGTACGACAGCAGCAGGTCAGTGGGTACAGCTTGCAAATACAAATTACAAGATCCCCGCAGGCGCTTCAAACTGCAAGATCATCGTTGAGACTACAGACGATACTCTCCAGAACTTCTACATCGACGAGGCTATCGGCGCACCGGCAGGCACTAAAATCGCAGGTGCAGGTCAGCCTACTATCAAGAAAGCAGATCCCGGTGACGTTGACGGTGACGGCGTGATCTCCTCACTTGATACAGCAATGGCTCGCAAGGTCGCAGCAGGCAAGATCACTGACAGCGTTTGCAAAAAGGCTGCCGATGTTGATAAGAACGGTATTGTCGATAATGACGATGTTAAGCAGATCAACGATTTCGTAATGGGTCGCATCTCCGCATTTGAGATCTATGTTCCCGAGGTTCAGCCCATGAGAACTATCTCTGAGTACACTCCTATTGCTCAGGCAAAGCTGACAGAATATGAAACCGACGACTCCAAAACAACAAAAGCAGGCGTGAACTACGGTACACTCGAAAAGAAGAGCTATTACTCTAACTTCTGCGGCAGAAATAAGCCTTACAACGTTCTTCTCCCCGCAAATTACGACAAGAACAAGAAATATCCGGTGCTCTACGTTATGCATGGTTACTGGGAGGATCAGGACAGAATGATACTCACCGGTAACGATCACATACCGACTCAGCAGATCATCGGCAATGCTATTGCTGAAGGTGCGGCAAAGGAAATGATAGTTGTTTTCCCGTACATCTATTCCAGTCAGACACAGGACAACTGCTCGGGTATGGACGATGCAAATAATATCGCATACGACAATTTCGACACAGTTCTCACTACAGAGCTTATGCCTCTGATCGAGAAGGAATACAGTGTTGCGACAGGCAGAGAGAATACTGCGATCACAGGCTTCTCTATGGGCGGACGTGAATCGCTGATGATCGGTATGAAGCATCCTGATCTTTTTGGATATGTCGGAGCGATCTGTGCAGCTCCAGGTGCAACAGGTGCATTTAAGTTCGCTTCCGAGGAAGCAGCACCGTCACTCATCCTACTGACAGCAGGAAGCAACGATCAGACAGTTTACACTACTCCCGAGGGATACCACAACAACTTCACCAAAAATAATGTACCCCACATCTGGCACTATGTAAACGGCGGCTACCACGGTGATAACTGTATTCGTGCACATATTTACAACTTCATTCGTTTCGTATTCCAAGCTTAATGTGCTTATTTTCGGAATTATTTATAATGAGAGCTCCCCTTTGGCTCAGGCAGTCAAAGAGGAGCTTTTTGCGCAAAAAGGGAAGCTCCATTAAGACGAATACGCATATAGAAGTAATGCCCGAAAGTAGTCTTTCAACTGCTTTCGGGCTTATTGTAATTATTTGTTTATCCGCATAAATCAGAATTTATTAGCCAAGTAAACTGAAATTATCAGTCTGATAAACCTAACATTTTCAAATATTTTCGGTAAATCGGATACATTGCATTTCCTGCTCTATCAGGAAACATTGTTTCTGGTGCTTTTAATGCAGGAACCCACTCTGCTGAATCGACTTCACTTGAAAGAGTGAAATCACACTTTGAGGTGAAACCGATAAATCCATGCATGAGAATATCCTTAGAATTAAACCAATATGTTCCCGCATATTCGAGTTTTTCAATATCAATTCCCAATTCTTCTTTAACTTCTCTGATAGCAGTTTCTTCTGCATTTTCTCCAGGTGTAATATATCCGGAAACAAAGGATGAAAAACTATCAGACATATACAGTTGCCTTAAGAGGGCTATCTCATTATATTGATTTGCAACTAATACTATACTACAACTTGAAAATGTGTCAAACCAATACTTATTACATTGTTTGCAAAATGGTACTTCTCCATCGTCTCCGGCTGTTTTATCTATAAGTTTTATTCCGCACAGTGGACAAAAAATATAGCGCATATTACCTCCATAACTTTTTACAAATCTAGATTTGTTTTACTAAAATTATACATCAAGAGGCAACACCACACAAAGAATTAAGGCGTTTTTTGCGGTGTTGCCTTAAACAAAAAAGCGTACAAACAACGCAGATGCATCGTTTATACGCTTTATGCGCTGGAGCTGATGATCGGATTTGAACCGACGACCTACGCCTT
>DHYN01000009.1:3660-3786 GCA_002414125.1 Ruminococcus sp. UBA5129
CTTGATTCGGTTCTCGGTCGCGAGTTCTGCTTATGGCTTTCTGATTTTCTCAAAGTGCAAATCCTTATTTGTAACGTTACCGAACCACGGAAGATTCCTCGCATAAGAAAGTGAACGAGCTTGCGA
>DHYN01000009.1:3836-4654 GCA_002414125.1 Ruminococcus sp. UBA5129
CTACAAAGACTTTTCTGCATAATTTACTTGACATTTTTTCTGATATATGTTATGATTACAATAACGACTAAGAACGAAACAGTAGCTGCGAGGGCTGTTCAAAGAGATTTTCCGGTCGGTGCGAGGAAAAAGCAGTGTGCAGTGAATACATTCGGGAGTCTCCTCATTGAACTGACAGTAGGTGAGGGCGGGTGTGCCCGTTACAGCTTTTGAGGTCGGATTTAATGAGTCCGATAAACTGAGGTGGTACCACGAGAAATTCGTCCTCAGACGGCTTATATNNCTATGCTGTCTGAGGCTTTTTGTTTTTTGGAGGCTCTATGAATAATTTTACTTTAAAGCAAAAGATAATTGTCCTTTTGATATTCCCGTTTGTTGCACTTCTGCTCACACAGGCGGTATACGATATGCCGATAAAGATAGGAATAATCGTGATGATCGCGTTCGAGATATTTCTTGCTGTATCGTTCTTTCTTGAAACGCGTTCAAAGAAGAAGCATGACAAGCTGCAAAACGCGGTCGAGAACGGAGAATACGGTACAGATGAGGAGTGGCGTGTCAAATACGCAGAATTTGTCGAGAATAAAGGCTTTGAACCGGTGAAATATTCCTCGATGAAAAAAGACCTATACCGTCGATACCTGCGCCCGACAGCATTTATTATGTTTGCCATTGCGGTCACAGTGCTTGTGGTCGGACTCATAAGTATGGACGTGGTTGATCTGATGATCTTTTGCGCGATTGTGGGATTTGGCTTTGCCGCATACGGCGTATACTGTCTTTCCGCACCGAATGTCCGCAGATTTCTGAAATGCGAA
>DHYN01000009.1:4697-5511 GCA_002414125.1 Ruminococcus sp. UBA5129
TTACCGAGAGAGCCTGCAATGACGGGATAAACATCGGCAGCGAATATATCGTTATATTTAGCAGTAAGGAGATCGCTGCACTCAGAGTTAGTGATGTTATCGGCTCTGCACATCGCATCTCACATGTCAATCACTACACCAACAGCGTTTATATGTTCAGCGAGTATCTTCACTTCATTGACGTTACGGTGCGCAATCCCATGAGCGGTTCGGCGAAGACATTTACAGCTCAGTTGAGCGAATTTCAGGCGGAGCTTGCCTGCGAAACGATCGACAGGCTCACACACGATACAAATGGTCGTCTCTGATCTGTTCACGCTTTCAGAGATGCTATAATTATATTAAGGAGAGATACATATGACAATTTTTGAAGAACTCAAACGCAGAGGACTGCTTGCACAGCTAACAAACGAGGAAGAGATCCGCGATCTTATCAACGAGGGAAAGGCTACATTCTACATCGGCTTTGATCCGACCGCAGACAGTCTCCACGTTGGTCACTTCATGGCGCTATGCCTTATGAAGAGGCTCCAGATGGCAGGCAACAAGCCGATCGCACTCCTCGGAGGCGGTACGGGTATGATCGGCGATCCGTCGGGCAAATCCGATATGAGAAAGATGCTCACTCCCGAAACGATAGAGCACAATGTTGAATGCTTCAAGAAGCAGATGAGCCGTTTCATCGACTTTTCCGATGACAAGGCTATGGTCGTAAACAATGCGGACTGGCTTCTTGACCTTAACTATATTGATGTTCTCCGCGAGGTAGGAGCTTGCTTCAGCGTAAACAAGATGCTCACCTTTGAGTGCTACA
>DHYN01000009.1:5578-5750 GCA_002414125.1 Ruminococcus sp. UBA5129
TACGGCTGCAATATGCAGTTCGGCGGTGACGACCAGTGGGCGAATATGCTCGGCGGTACAGAGCTTATCCGCAAGAAGCTCGGCAAGGACGCTCATGCGATGACTATCACACTCCTCCTCAACAGCGAGGGCAAGAAGATGGGCAAGACCGAAAAGGGCGCTGTATGGCTTG
>DHYN01000009.1:5758-6350 GCA_002414125.1 Ruminococcus sp. UBA5129
TCTTCCAGTACTGGAGAAACGTATCCGATGCAGATGTTATCAAGTGTCTTAAGATGCTCACATTCGTTCCGATCGAGGAGATCGAGGAAATGGAGCAGCATATGGAGGGTGCAGAGTACAACAAGGCTAAGGAGCTTCTCGCATACGAGCTTACAAAGCTTGTTCATGGCGATGAGGAAGCCGACAAAGCTCGTGATGCGGCAAAGGCTCTTTTTGGCGGCGGATCGGGTTCGTCCGCGAACATGCCCTCAACGGAGATCGCAGCAGATGAGCTTACAGACGGTTCTATAGGAATCCTTACGCTCCTCGTTAAGACAGGTCTTGCACCGTCCGTTTCCGAGGGCAGACGTCTCGTTCAGCAGGGCGGTATCTCGGTAAACGATGAAAAGGTATCAGATCCCAAGTCGATGATCGCGCTAAGCGGAGAAGTCATCATCCGCAAGGGCAAAAAGGTTTACCACAAGGTAACTGTTAAGTGAAGATAAAATAAAACAGCATTTTCTTGGCTTACTAACGTAACAAATGAGAACTTGCGCTTTTGGAAAAAGTGACAGTTAGTCCAGCAAAAAAGTTTTTTGTCTCGCTTTGTTTC
>DHYN01000074.1 GCA_002414125.1 Ruminococcus sp. UBA5129
GGAACAACGAAGAGGATAAGTTCATCAATAACTGATCTTAATAAGACCCGAATACGCTGCCTTCCGAGCTTTCGGGAGGCAGTATATTTTTCGGAGAGGTTTCTTAAGGCAACACCACACAATCTCANNGGTGTTGCCTTAAGAAGAAACGATTGAAAGAAGAAATATGAGGTGAAATAAAATGAGTGGAAATTTTTTCTGCGAAGGCGTTGGAATGGCTTCACAGCGTTCGCTTTTTAACGCTCTCGGACATACGGAGGAGGAAATGAAGCGTCCGCTGGTAGGTATCGTTTCGTCATACAACGAGATCGTACCCGGACATATGAATATAGATAAGCTCGTTGATGCGGTAAAGCTCGGCGTTGCAATGGGCGGCGGTACGCCTGTTGTATTCCCTGCGATCGCTGTATGCGACGGTATCGCTATGGGTCACAAGGGTATGAAGTACTCCCTCGTAACGCGTGATCTTATTGCCGATTCTACAGAGTGCATGGCTCTTGCTCACCACTTTGATGCGCTTGTAATGATCCCCAACTGTGACAAGAATGTTCCCGNNCTGGTGACCAGAGACCTGATTGCCGATTCAACCGAAGCGATGGCTTTAGCCCATGCTTTTGACGGCCTGGTTATGGTTCCAAACTGTGACAAGAATGTTCCCGGACTCCTTATGGCTGCGGCAAGACTCAATATCCCCACGATCTTCGTCAGCGGCGGTCCTATGCTCGCAGGACGTGTTCAAGGCAAAAAGACAAGCCTTTCGAGCATGTTCGAGGCTGTAGGCGCTTATACGGCAGGAAAGATCTCCGAGGACGTGCTCAATGACTACGAGCTCCACGCATGTCCCACTTGCGGCTCCTGCTCGGGTATGTACACCGCAAACTCAATGAACTGCCTCACCGAGGTTCTCGGAATGGGCTTGCATGGCAACGGTACTATCCCTGCCGTTTATTCTCAGCGCGTACAGCTTGCCAAGCGTGCAGGCATGCAGATAATGGAGTTGTACAGGAAGAATATCCGTCCCCGTGATATTATGACCGAAAAGGCTTTTGAGAACGCTCTCACAGCGGATATGGCTCTCGGATGTTCGACCAACAGTATGCTCCACCTTCCGGCGATCGCAAACGAGTGCGGTATCGAGATCAACCTCGATATGGCTAACGAGATCAGCGCAAGGACTCCGAACATCTGCCACCTTGCACCCGCAGGTCACACATACATGGAGGATCTCAACGAGGCAGGCGGTGTTTATGCAGTGCTGAACGAGCTTTCTAAGAAAAACCTCATCAATACCGACTGCATGACATGCACAGGCAAGACGGTAGGCGAGAATATCAAGGGCTGCGTGAACCGCGACCCCGAGACTATCCGTCCGATCGAAAATCCCTACAGTGAAACAGGAGGTATCGCCGTTCTCCGCGGAAATCTCGCTCCCGACAGTTGTGTTGTAAAGAGAGCCGCAGTTGCTCCCGAGATGCTCGTTCACAGCGGTCCTGCCCGTGTATTCGACAGTGAGGAGGAGGCTATCAAGGTCATCTACGAGGGCGGTATCAAGGCAGGAGACGTTGTTGTTATCCGATATGAGGGTCCGGCAGGGGGTCCGGGAATGAGAGAGATGCTCTCACCGACCTCGGCTATTGCAGGCGCAGGTCTCGACAAGGATGTTGCGCTCATCACCGACGGAAGATTCAGCGGAGCTACACGAGGCGCGGCTATCGGACACGTTTCGCCCGAGGCTGTAAACGGCGGTCTTATTGCATATGTTAAGGACGGCGACATTATTTCTATCGACATCCCCAACTGCAAGGTCACGCTTGAGGTTTCCGATGAGGAGATCGCAGAGCGCAAAAAGACTATGACTATCAAGAAAAAGACAGACATTACAGGATATCTCAAGCGTTATTCGGCTATGGTTTCTTCTGCCGATAAGGGCGCTGTTATCAACAGGTAAAGTGGTTAGTGTAAATCAGCATTAAAAAAGGAAGAAGTAAAATGAAAATCGAACATATTGCTATGTATGTAAATGATTTAGAATCAGCAAGAGATTTTTTTGTAAAGTATTTCGGCGCTGAATCTAATAATTGTTATCATAATTTAAAGACTGGTTTTCGTTCCTACTTTTTATCCTTTGACGACGGAACGAGATTAGAAATTATGAATAAATCGAAAATGATCGATATTGCAAAAGATATTGATCGGACAGGATATATTCATATTGCATTCAGCTTAGGAAGTGCTGAAAAAGTTGACCAATTAACCGCAAGATTAAAGTCTGATGGCTATGAAGTTATAAGCGGACCAAGAACAACCGGCGACGGTTATTATGAAAGCTGTATAATTGGTTTAGAGGGAAATCAGATCGAACTGACAGTGTAAATTCTGATTTAACATAAATACAAATAGACAAATAAAATTTATATTTTAGTTGAATAAGGAGATCATACTATGCGAGTTTTTATAGCGACTCATAGCTTCAGCATTATTTGTATTTTAGGTGTTATTTGGGTTATTAAGGTTATTCTTACTCAGCGTAAATACAAAACAAAAGGTGTGCAGCTTATCGGAAAAATCGTGGATTATAAGATGTCGCAGAGTAATTTCTTTCCCGTTTTTCAATTTGAATATGAGGGAAAGCAGCTTTTCGTTGACAGCTATCATTCGGATAAGGTGCAGGAAAAGATCGGAACTACAGACACGATATACTACCTTCCGAACAACAAAAAGGGAGTCTTCCGTGAGCGTGACCTTAAACCGGATATCAAGCTGATAGCCTGCGTTGCGGCGGCGATCGTATATATAATTTTGGATTTTACGGTGTTTCATAAATAGACCTTTTATTAATATTTGAAAGGAATGATAAACAATGGGAATGACTATGACACAAAAGATCCTTGCGGCTCATGCAGGTCTTGATAGTGTAGAGGCAGGACAGCTTATCCTCGCAGACCTCGACCTCGTTCTCGGCAATGACATTACGTCGCCCGTGGCTATCAAGGAATTTGCCAAGCTCGGCAAGGACTGTGTATTCGATAAAGACAAGATCACAATGGTAATGGATCACTTCGCTCCGAATAAGGACATCAAGGCTGCCGAGCAGTGCAAAATGTGCAGGGATTTCTGCGGCGAAAAGGATGTTACCCATTTCTATGATGTCGGACAAATGGGGATAGAGCACGCGCTGCTTCCCGAAAAAGGACTTGTTACCGCAGGAAATGCCGTTATCGGTGCTGACTCGCACACATGTACATATGGCGCTCTCGGAGCGTTCTCGACAGGTGTCGGTTCAACGGATATGGCTTGCGGAATGGCGATCGGCAAGGCATGGTTCAAGGTTCCGTCCGCGATAAAGTTCAACCTTACGGGCAAGCTCAATAAGTACGTTTCGGGCAAGGATGTTATACTCCATATCATTGGAAAGATAGGTGTGGACGGTGCGCTTTACCGCTCTATGGAATTTACAGGCGAGGGACTTGCATGCCTCAGCATGGCTGATCGTCTCTGTATTGCGAATATGGCTATCGAGGCAGGTGCAAAGAACGGTATTTTCGAGGTCGATGAGATCACTCTCGACTATATCAAGGCTCACGGAGCTGCCGAGCCCACTGTTTACAAGGCTGACGAGGATGCGGTCTACGATGAGGTCATCGACATCGACCTTTCATCTGTCACACCGACAGTCGCTTTTCCGCATCTTCCCGAGAATGCACGCACATTCGATCAGATCGGCGATATTAAGATAGATCAGGTAGTGATCGGCTCATGCACCAATGGTCGCCTTGAGGACTTAGAGGCTGCTGCCGAGATCATGAAGGGCAGGAAATGTGCTCCGAATGTAAGAGTCATCGTAATTCCTGCAACTCAGCAGATCTACCTCGACGCTATGGAAAAGGGTCTGCTCAAAATATTCATTGAGAGCGGAGCAGTCGTTTCTACGCCTACATGCGGACCTTGTCTCGGAGGATATATGGGTATACTCGCGGCAGGCGAGCGTGCCGTTACGACAACTAACAGAAACTTTGTCGGACGTATGGGTCATACGGATTCCGAGGTCTACCTTGCAAGCCCTGCTGTAGCGGCTGCAAGTGCGATCACGGGTAAAATTTCAAGTCCCGAGGAGGTAATGTCATGAAGTATGAGGGAAATGCTATAAAATACGGCGATAATGTCGATACGGACGTAATAATCCCTGCACGCTATCTCAATACGAGCGACCACGCAGAGCTCGCTTCACATTGTATGGAGGATATCGACAAGACATTTGTTGGAAGAGTTCAGGCAGGCGATGTCATGATAGCAGGGCAGAATTTCGGCTGCGGTTCTTCAAGAGAGCACGCTCCGATAGCTATAAAGGCGAGCGGTATCTCACTCGTTATTGCAAAGAGCTTTGCGCGCATTTTCTACCGCAATGCGATCAATATCGGACTCGCTATCGTTGAGTGTCCCGAGGCATCGGAGAGCATCAGCGAGGGAGACCGCGTTGAGGCTGATATGGACAGCGGTATCATCCGCAACCTCACAACGGGAAAAGAGTTCAAGGCTGCACCGTTCCCTGAATTTATACAGAAGATCATCGAAAACGGCGGTCTTGTAAACTCGATCGCAAACGGCAGTATCAAATAGGGAGGAGCATCTATGGAATTCAATATAGCACTTCTCAGAGGTGACGGTATCGGTCCCGAGATCGTGGACAGCACCGTTGCCGTGCTTGAAAAGGTCGCAGATAAGTTCGGACATAAGTTCAATTTCACTCCGTATCTCATCGGAGGCTGTGCAATAGACGAAACGGGACTCCCTCTTCCGCAGGAGACTGTAGACGGATGTCTTGCTTCCGACAGCGTTCTTCTCGGCGCTGTAGGAGGTCCGAAGTGGGATTCTCAGCCGGGTGACAAGCGTCCCGAGAAGGCGCTTCTCGGAATTCGTTCCGCACTCGGACTCTATACGAATCTCCGTCCTGCAAAGCTCTATCCCGCGCTCAGAGCAGCTTCACCGCTGCGTGAGGACATAGTTGGCGACGGCTTCGATCTCATGATCGTCCGTGAGCTTACGGGCGGTATCTACTTCGGCGACAGAGGCTATCGTCAGGGCAAATACGGCGAGGAGGCATACGATACGGAGGCTTACAGCCGTGTCGAGATCGAGCGCATCGGAAGAGTAGCATTTGAGTCCGCAATGAAGAGAAGCAAGCGACTTACAAGCGTTGACAAGGCAAACGTTCTCGAGAGCTCGCGTCTCTGGAGGAGCATTATGCATGAGCTTTCGGCTGAATATCCCGAGGTCGAGTACAGTGATATGTTTGTTGACAATGCAGCAATGCAGCTCGTGAGAGATCCGCAGCAGTTTGATGTTATCGTTACATCTAACATGTTCGGCGACATCCTCTCCGATGAGGCATCGCAGATAACAGGCTCTATCG
>DHYN01000003.1:0-2110 GCA_002414125.1 Ruminococcus sp. UBA5129
TAGTCTGATCGAGAATTAGTATTAAATATAATTTTTTGACACTTTGAGAAGTCATTACTGCTTAACCGCGCTTCTTTTTTAAAGCCTTTTTATCGTTTTTTCGTGCCTTTTCAGCAATTTCCGCAAAAGTCAGCGCTTTTTCAAGGCTCCCCTCAACTTTAAGCTTGCCAAGAGTAAACGCAAGAACCGCATTCATTGAGCCGTCACAAATTTTCAAAAAATTTTCGCCGGAAGCAATAAAAATACAATCGCGGTCATAATACTCATAAGGAGCGATAACAGCCTTGCCGTCGTTGATCTCAATATAGAATGCGCCTGAGCCCTCACCGGTAATATTGATCTGAACAGCAATATGCTCTTTTACATCGCTGACGTCATAGCGGTCAACAAGCTCCTTGGTTTTGTTAAAAATTTCTTCGTAGGTCATATTTTTCTCCTTTTATTATCAGGGCGCAGCTGAAAACTCATTTTATCTTTATTTTCAAAACACCCACAATTTACCACTTTACTTATACTAATAATATTATAACACGTTTTCGACCGCAAGTCAATTGCTTTTTTTGTTTATTTTTATTGAAAAAACATGAAAAATATGTTATAATATATTTATAGTCTGTTCACATAGGAATTTCTGAAAAACAAAAGAGGGAATAAAATGAGTGAAAGTAAAATTGATATTATACTTAATTCAGCCGAAGAGCTGATGTATGGTATATCTCGCCCGAAGGGTGAAATAACAGTTGATATGATCGCCAAAAATGCAGGTATAGGCAAAGGCAGTATATACTATTATTTTAAAAGCAAGGATGAAATTATCGACTCGGTAATAGAGCGATGCTATACTACAGCAATAAACGAATATTTTTCAATTATCAGTAATGCAAGCGATACATTTGAAAAAATGAAAATTTTATTTTGCTCAATGCTAAAGGAAGAATTTCTGGACAGCAGCAAAAATGTTCTTATGGCGCTACATTTGCAGGACGATATTGTAATGCATTATAAAATGATGACGATTGCGATAAAAACGATCTCGCCTATACTGAGCCGTATTCTAATTGACGGTACAAAAGAGGGCACAGTTCAGACCGATTCTCCAAAGGATAGCGCCGAAATGATGATCGCAATGCTGACTCTTTTGCTTAATAATGCCAATTCAGCTGCCGACAATGAAAGTATCTCCATAAAGCTCAGACTCTATGCAAAAATTCTGGAGACCTGCCTAAAAACAAAGCCGGGAAGCTTTGAATTTCTATATTCGTCTATGAATTAGAGCGTATTCGCTAAATACATTTTCAGTTATTACAAGGAGGATATTTATGAAAACTTTTGATGCAAAGATAGTTTCCACACAGCTTGTCGAATGGGTAAAAAGCTATTTTGAAAAAACAGCCTCTCCTGATGCAAAGGCTGTTATCGGAATTTCGGGAGGTAAAGACAGCTCTGTTGCAGCGGCTGTTTGTGTAAAAGCGCTCGGAAAGGAACGTGTGATCGGTGTTCTGATGCCTCAGGGTGAGCAGCCAGACATTGAATTCAGCCGTTTATTAGTGGATTTTCTTGGTATAAAAAGCTTTACTGTCAATATAGGAGAGACTGTTGACTCATTTATGAGCGAGTTAAAAAAGCACATTGAACCCAGTTCTCAGGCGGTCATAAATACTCCGGCTCGTATCCGAATGACAACGCTGTATGCATTTGCTGCCTGCATAGGCGGACGTGTGGTAAATACCTGCAATCTTTCGGAAGATTGGATAGGATATTCAACAAAATACGGCGACGCTGCCGGAGATCTTTCGCCGCTTTCCGATCTTACGGTAACAGAAGTGATCCAAATAGGCGATGAACTTGGGCTGCCTTACGAGCTGGTTCATAAGATTCCTACTGACGGACTTTGCGGAAAAACCGATGAGGAAAACTTAGGCTTTACTTATGCCATGCTTGACCGATATATCCGCGGCGAGGACGATCTTAGCTCTCACCCCGATATTAA
The DNA here is from genome assembly GCA_002414125.1 of Ruminococcus sp. UBA5129. Classification (GTDB taxonomy): domain Bacteria; phylum Bacillota; class Clostridia; order Oscillospirales; family Ruminococcaceae; genus Ruminococcus. The sequence goes on from DHYN01000003.1 coordinate 1,991, forward strand.
AGAAAAAATCGACCGTCTTCATAAAGCGAATCTGCACAAGCTTATGCTTATGCCTAAATTCGAGCTTAAATAATTCTTATGACCTCTGTAAGCTATTACACATTTTCCAACAGCGCCGTA
>DHYN01000003.1:2223-10775 GCA_002414125.1 Ruminococcus sp. UBA5129
CTCCGTTTTCGTCAACGTCTCCATTAAGCTTACCCTGCTCCGAGATCTTATACTTAGAAGGGTTAGCTATATTTTGCATAATAAGGACAGCGTCAGCCAGATTTACTTCTCCATCCTCGTTAGTATCGCCGTACATTATATCGCTCTGACCACTGTAAACATAGAGGTCTTCGGGCAGATCGTCAAGATTTATACAGAAATCGCTCTGATAAAGCTCCTTAACCGTATCCGGATTGTTATAATCATCACTCGACATGAAATTATCCTGACCATTATCGTACCAAGTGCAGAAATAAAGCCATGCGGTTTGTTCTACTGTCATATTGCCGAGACTCGGGATAGTACTGTTTTCCATAATCGCAGCCATTTTGTTTCCCTTTACATAGTCGTAAAGAGACCAGTAAACATTACTGTTGCAATCCTCATTAGGTCCGCTTGTAAGACCGTCATGACGATTGTACTGCGTATCGTATTTATCCCAGCCTACAATATCAACATAATCGTCGCCCGAATACCATTCTGCCGAAGCGTCGGACCATGCATAAAGATTCTGTTCCCAGATAATGTTATGAAGACCATATTTTTCGGTAAGCTGAGTATAGAGATATTTCCAAAGCTCCTTATAATCCTCAGCGCCGTCCTGCGACCACCAGAACCNNTCCCGAACCGTCGATCGGATCGCTTGTATTACTTGGATTTCCCTCAGCCTCATGGAAGGGTCTGAAAAGAATCGGAACATTATTATCCTGAAGTATTATAAATTGCTCTGCAAGATCCTCTATAGCGAGATCAAGATATTCGTTTTCTTTAGTACCCTCTTTGACTGCGTTCGCGATCTTGAATTGGTGGTTGACTTTATAAGTAGCTTTGCTCCAGTCAACAGCTTCACCGGGAGTATAAGTATCAAAATCCGTAGGAATATTGATGTGCCAGCAGGCAGTAGCGATTCCGCCTCGCTCATTTACCCATTCGATCACGCGCTGAGTCGTACCGTCGTCCCAGCCGTAAAGAGGATTATAATTCATAAAATCAAATCCCCTGACAGCCGGATATGCACCCGTAAGATCATATATATAGTCAAATTCCTGTTCGTAATTCTGATATACATAATTTCTGTTTTGAGTATTATAAGTATAGGTTTTTCCGTCCGCTCCTGAGCAGTGCCAATAAAATTTGTTTCCAGCATCGTCGGTATCGGAGCTTTCTCTGTCGATCGTATATTCGACGCCTTTTTCATCAACGCAGATGTCCTTTTCAGCATCATAGCGTATGCTTGTCTGTACCTCATGACCGTTTCCGTATATCTCCTGCTGACCGGAAAGAATATGTTTTCCGTAAACGCTGTGAAGATATTTCATAAGCGCCTTTGCTTCGTTTGTAGCCTTAGGATCACACGGAACGCCCGACGCAGTCGTAACATCAGGAAATTCAGCCATGCTTACGGTTACGGTATCAATTGCAAGATAGCCGTATTTGTTAAGAAACGAAATTTCATTTTCTCCTGCTTTTAGACGAACCACACCGAAGTCAATATCTGTCCATTCCCTGTAATATGGAACTGTTTTGGAGTATTCAACACCGTTTATAGCGATAGTCTCCAGACGTCCGCCCTGATTGAGGATCTGAATACCGCGGACATTTACTTTGTACATACCGTCCTCAGGTACAGTCAGTTTAAATGAAACCGGATTTCCGGTGATATAAACAAATCCTTCACCGCTGTAGCCCGGAGCTTCATTTTCATAAATTGACATCCAGAGCGTTGCATCGGTCATGTCTTCTCCCTCGATAGTGAACGGGAACTGTGTTGCATTCGCTTGTTCGTCGGCAGCGAATACGCCTGTCGACATCCATTGACAAGCTGCCAAAGCTGAGGCTGAGGTCAGCGCCAGAGTTTTTTTCAGTTTGTTTTTCATTTTAATACCCTCCTCTTTATTATAAAACCTGTATATATGAAAATTCTGCTCCTGATCTTAACGCTCGATGCTGCCTTTTACGTTACCAAAAGTAATTCTCACTTATACAGATAATATTATCACTCGAAAATTTTGCATATAACTGCCAATCAATTATCGGATTTTTTTGCCATAAGCGCTATTGCATGAGCCGCTATCCCAAGCTTTTCTCCTGTAAATCCAAGTTTTTCTTCCGTAGTAGCTTTTACGCTGATCTGTGAAATGTCACAGCCGCATATCTTTGCAATATTATTTCTCATTTCCATAATATACGGAGCAAGCTTCGGCGACTGAGCGATAATTGTAGCGTCAATGTTGCCAATTCTATAACCGCATTTATTCGCCGCACGGCAGACTTCTTCAAAAAGCTTCATACTGTCGGCGTCCTTAAAGCTGTCGTCATTATCCGGGAAGAGCTGCCCTATATCGCCTAAAGCAAGAGCACCGAGCACAGCGTCCATAACGGCATGAATCAATACATCCGCATCGGAATGACCTAAAAGTCCTGTCGTATGAGGAATATCAACGCCGCCAAGAATGAGCTTCCTCCCCTCGACAAGCTTGTGTACATCGTATCCGTGACCAATTCTGAACATAATTTCTCCTTACTCAATGCTCATAAGGACTTTAGCAATAGCGATATCCTCGGGAGTCGTGATTTTTATATTTGTATAATCCCCTGTTGTCATAGCTACCTTTCCGCCTATAGCTTCCACAAGCTGACAGTCGTCCGTAAAGTCGAGATCATGCTCAAGGGCAAAATCCACGCCCTCAAAATAAAGACGCCGCTTAAATATCTGAGGGGTCTGTGTAATATAAAGAAATTTCCGAGGAGGAGTATCGGTTATCAGTCCGTCCTCGACCATTTTAATAGTATCCTTGACCTGAACGCCAAGGGCTGCGCCGCCAAAAACAGAAGCGTCTTTAATAACCTTTTCGATATGCTCGGACTTAACCAGCGGACGGGCTCCGTCATGTACCGAGATCAGATCGGTATCGGAAGAAATGCAGCGTATGCCGTTTATCACGCTTTTCTGACGTGTCGATCCGCCCGTAACGCAAGCGGTAAGCTTGGTTATTCCGGCAGCTTTCGCTTCTGCTTCAATTGTCGGGATATCTGTTTCCCGTGCAACAACGATAATTTCCTTAACGCTTTCGCAGGCTTCAAATTTATGCATGGTTATACCTATAACAAGTCGTTCGCCAAGAGGTGCAAGAATCTTGTTTACTCCGCACATTCTCGAAGAATTTCCGGCGCAGACTATAATTGCGGATACTGTCATAATTTTTTATCCTTTCAGTAATAGCTGATTAATTTGGGGAAAACGATTTTTACAGATGTATTTTGTAATTTATTATGAACCTTTTGTGAATTTTATACATGAAATCAAGTTCAATTAAAATAATTTCGTATATAACAATTATAATATAGCTTTTCGGATAAGTCAATATTTTTTGAAAAAATAGCCTTAAATAAATTGTAACTTTTTTTCTTTTCAAAAGGCTTGTAACTTACGCCAATAAATGGTATAATATATTTTAACTGATTATAATTATTATTCGGAGGTTGAAATGAAAAAGTTATTAGCAAATATCTGGACAAAAAGAGTTTGCTCCATTGTAAGCCTTATCTATGCGATAGGCGCTTGCAATCTCTGTTATTTTTCACTTTTTTATGATGTACATATCAGTGCAAGAGCTTCGCTTTGCCTGATAATTTCAGCGATTTCTCTGCTGTCGCTTGTAGTTATGCTTTATACGAGGAAGCAGATCATAACACGCATTTCAAGCTTTATCATTCTACCTGCTATGCTGCCTGTCGTTCTGCTCTATTTCGGCGAATGGGGAATGATAATCCCGATAATCGTAGTCGGAGTAATAATACTTCTCCTGTCGGGCGCGAGCGAGGGCTTCAAGACTGCATTAGGCACGATAGTCCTGCTCATGTACATCTTTGGAGCGCTCGGCTACTTCATCTTCACCTCGTTCTTCATTACGACAAGCAAGACCGAGGTAGTCAAATCGGGCGTTTCTCCATCGCAGAAGTATCGCTACAGAATCATCAACACCGAGGATTCATCTATGGGAAGCACTACGGTATGCGTTGAACCCAACGATGCCGATATTCACTACCCGTATGTTACTTTTTCACTCAAAAATATCGAGCGTACGGTCTACCTTGAGCGTCCTATCGCTGAGCAGACCGATGTCCAGTGGACGACTCAGACACGTCAGGAGATCACCGCGCAGCTCAATGCCATCTCCAATTCGATCGCAGTCCACCTCAGCGAGTCAAAGCTCAGGGCACTCGGCTTCACCTATGAGAGCAAGCTCATCCTCACAAACCTTTCGCTTGAGCAAAAGGAATACCTCGGTATCAAGCATGACGACATGACAAAGATCTATCTCGATTCGCTCAATGCGGAGCAGCTTGCATATTTCGGCATATCCAAGGCTTCAAACGGCAAGTACCTCATCACCGATCCACCCGCCAAGCTCTTCACAGACAGCAAGCTCGATACGTCAAAAGTACCGTACCTCAACGACATAACGCCTGCATGGCGCAAGGAATATAACGTTGAAAAGGATGATTCCGTACTACTCAGTGAGCTGACCGATGCTCAGCTTGCAGCGCTCGGAGTTCCGGAGATATGTGATGTAATGACATTCAATGGCAAGATCTGCTTCCGTTCATATATCGCGGCACTTGAGGAATACTTCGATGTAGACGACCGCAGCATCACTGTTTCGCTGCTCAACTGATATTTATTAAGAAAGCACCTCCGCGTGANNCTTTTTTATGAATTCAGAGGAGCTTTGTGATTTTGTATCCGAAACACTCCCGATCTCTGAACGAAAGCGGTATATCGGTCTCTCTTAGCGACACGCAGTCATCGGCAGCCACTATGATATGGTCAATGAGCGCTATCCCGAAGCGGCTGAGCGCACTTGCTAAAAGCTCTGTCGAAGCGCAGTCGCCGGAGGACGGAACTGCCTTTCCGCTCGGATGACTGTGCGCTATTATCACGCCGTCAGCCTTGAGATCGAGTGCAAGAGCAGTTATTCTTCTGCACGAAGCCCTCACGGAAGCGGCAGCTCCTTCTGCGATAACGGATGCCGGTGCGACAGCCTTCAGACGGCTGCTGAGGCATACTACGGCAAGGCGCTCCTCACGGTGATCGGTGAAAAGAGGTGCGAAAAAGCTCTTTGCATCGGCTGTGGTACGCAGATACACACCCTTTTTGACATTTTTCACAGCTAAACAGCGGCTTATCTCGGAAACCATTCTGAACAGTACAGCCGAACGCTCACCGATGTCAGAGTACCTGACAAGCGCCTGTGGATCGGCATCCTCAATGCTTTTCAGACTTCCGAAACCCTCGATAAGCTTTTCGGTGAATGAATCGAATTCATTGCATGACAGCGACAGCACAAGTCTTACGACCTCCTCGTCACTCATCGCTTCAAGACCGAACTCGAGATATTTTTTCCGAAGCTCATCCCTCAAAAGCTTTGCATCACTCATGATTACCTCCCGAACCGAAGCTGAACGAGCCGTTTTTCCTCATGGAAAAGCACTTCCCTGAGCAGCATATTATGTGGTCATGCAGCTCAGTTCCGAGCGGTGCAAGTGTCTCCGCAAACAGGCGGGTCAGCGAATAGCACGATGCATCCGGGATACACTTATCTCCGTCAATGCACTGACCGATCACAACGCGTACAAACCCGTTCCGAACGACAAGCTCAGCGATCTCACGCGAACCAAGCTCACCGCTGAGAAGAGACGAGGTCGGCAGACATTTGGTGCTCCTGAGTTCTCCGCGCGGAGTCATATCAAGCAGCAGGCAGACATTTCCGTGATTCTCGGAAAAATATTCCGTAAGGAAGCCCTCAAGCTTTTCGTCGTCTGAGAGGTCGGCTGAAACATCCGACGTTGCGGAATATCTCTTGCAGAGATCATGCATGAGGCGGATCACAAAAGCGCTCTCAGACTTGATCCCCTTGATCGTCATAAGCTCTTCGGGCGCGGCTGCGAGAACGTTTTCAAGGCTGCCGAACCTTTCGATCAGAGCGTGAGCGGTCTCATTGGTGTTCGCCCTCGGTATCGAGTAAAACAGCAGAAGCTCGAGGATCTCGTGTTCACTGAATCCGCCGCTGCCGAGTGTGAGAAAACGACTCCTCATTCTGTCACGGTGTCCGCTGTGAATACTGCCCTTGCCCATTAGTAAACCTCCCTCCAATGTTATATTTGTTATGTTAGTTACATTATAACACTTGACTCGGGCAATTGCAAGGATTTTCGTTATGTTTTTGCTCAAATCGCGTATAAAACTCCCTCCCGAATCGACAACGTTCATCGCTAAAATATGGTATAATACATCTATTATAACAATGCTTTTAGTATTGAGGGTGATAAAATGATAAACACACGGGAAGTCGAAAAAACGCCGGTTCTGCATCAGGGAGCGCTTTTTGCGGCATCGGCGGCGGCAGGCTTCATTCTTGCAGGAACAAAGATCTCGGGAGCGGACTCGTTTGTCGGGATAGCACTCACAGGAGCTTCGTCTCTGCCGTACACCGCGGCTGTATTTGTCGGGAGCTTAATGCGGTGCATCATTTCAGGACACGCCGCGGCAAGCGCAGTAGAGCTTTCCGCAATGGCGCTGTGCCTTATCGCACGGCTCTTCTTTGACGGTGAGCTCTCTGCAAAAGGATGCGGAGCAGTGACCTTTGCCGCAGCTTTTATTTCGGGAGCAGCGGTAGATCTTCTCATAGGCGAGCCGCTCACTAAGCTGATATTCTACGCGGTATATGCGGCTGCGGCTGCATTCACGGCAACATGTATGGCGGCTATTATTGACGGTCTGAGCTGCCGCAGACTTATAGACCTCTCCTCATCAATGAGCTGTGCGTATGCGGTGATCTACACTATGACGATCGCATCAATGTTTTCCGCAGAGCTTAGCCTTCTCAACGTAGGTGCGGTGATCGGTTCGACTGTAACTCTCCTTGCCGCGTGCAACTACGGTTATACGGGAGGCATCCTCTGCGGAGCGCTGACCGCCTGCGGAGCATTTCTGTGCGCTCCCGAGACAGGTGTTGACATGGTTTTCATTCCTGCGGCAGGCTTTCTGACAGGTTATCTCAGACGTGCAAGAAGCAGTGTGATCGCAGGATTTTTCGGTGCGGCGAGTCTCCTGTTCACAGCGGTGATCGGACTTGATCCAAACTCGCTTCCCTGCCTCACGGGAACATTTCTCGGTGCGCTGATCTTCCTTGCCGTTTCGCCGCATTTCAACGATAAATGGGTGATAACAGGCGCGGAGGACACCGCTCTCAGCGGGATCGTCGGAACACGTATGAGCTTCCTTGCCGGCTCGATCGGTGCGCTCAGAGACGAATCGGGAAGGCTTTTCACCGCACTCGCCGAATCAAAAAAGGACGGCGATGTGATCGGTCAGGTAAGCAAAAAGGTCTGCCGTAACTGTCACAGACGTTCATCGTGCTGGAGCGCCGAGCGCGAGCTGACTATCCACGGCTTTGAAAAGCTCGTCCGTCAGAATGCCGCAAAGCCGAATGATATGCCGTTTGAGCTGAGAGACTGTCTCCACAAGGACGAGATCGTGACCGAGCTCGGTAAAGCAGTCAATGAGCGCACCGCTGCAAAGCTGAAGTCGATACGCCTCGCCGAAAGTCAACGCTTATTATCGGAGCAGATCGGCATCACCGAGGAGATGATCGCACAGGCTTCGGAACGTGCCGATGTCCGCCACAGCGAACCTCTCAGCAGGATGATCCGCCTTAAGCTTGCAAAATTCGGCTATGAAACAAAGCGAGTCACGGCATATTACAACAACTTCGGGCGCGTTAATGCCGAGCTTTATTTCGACTTGGACAAAGCTCCCGAAAGCTGCATGAGAGTGTGCGACCTTATTGCGGACGAGCTGCACATGAATATGGAATTCGCCGACCCCGTAAGCAATTCCACTGAGATGCGCCTCAGAGTCTGTGAACTGCCGAGGTACACCTTTGAAGCATACGGAGCATCTATATGTGCGGATAATTCCCCTGAAACAGGCGATACGTCCTCTGTTTTTGCAGACGGTACGGGATGCAGCTACATAGTCCTCTCGGACGGCATGGGGACAGGTCGGAACGCGGCGATCGAATCGAGACTCGTTGTGGCTATGTTCAAAAAGCTCATATGCAGCGGCGCATCCTGCGGCTCAGCGGTGCGGCTGGTGAACTCGATAATGCTCGCGAAATCTGCGGATGAGGGATTTGCGACACTCGATACGCTCAGGCTCGACCTCGACAGCGGTGTCATGACGGTGATGAAATCAGGCGCATCGGCAACGCTCATCCGCCGCGGAAACCAAGTCATGAAGGTAACTTCTCCGACATTCCCGATAGGCATTGTCGAATCGGCAGAGCTTTTCAGCAAGGACTTCCCTTTCAGTGACGGCGACATCGTGATAATGTTCTCGGACGGCATAAGCGAGGGCGAGTACCGCTTCATTAAGGAGCTTCTGCTGCAAAGCGGCGATATAAAGGCGATCGTTGATGAGATATGCGCCAAAGCCGAACTCTGGAGGG
>DHYN01000003.1:10837-12473 GCA_002414125.1 Ruminococcus sp. UBA5129
CAGGGGGGGGCGCTTTATTAGACCTAATAATGGAAATAAAAACAATTGATAAAATGTGTATTAAAACTAAAACTAAAGTTATACGAAGGGGTATAATTTGGCAAAATGCACTAAAATGTATGGATAAAATTAGTGTTTCATATGAAAAAATTCTGCGATAATCAAAAAAGCTTGAATAATTGACTATTTTCTGATAGAATAGTTAATAGTAAAGGGGGTATACTATGTCACCTAATAAGTCAAATGATAATTTCAATGATTTTCCGCTTTACCTTTTCTATCAGGGCAAAAACTACGAAGCATATAAGTTTTTCGGAGTTCACTGCGTAAAAAAAGGCAGGGGAAAGGTACACATTTTCCGCGTCTGGGCACCAAATGCGCAGAAGATCTCCGTTGTTGGCGATTTCAATGACTGGGATGAGTCTGCAAACCCAATGACTCTGATCGCAACAGGCGTCTGGGAGGCTAAGATCAAGGGGCTCAAACAGTTCGATGCGTATAAATACAGCATAACTACCGCTGACGGACGTAATATACTCAAGGCAGACCCCTATGCTTGCCACTTTGAGACACGTCCAGGAACTGCTTCAAAAATATTCGAGAGCAGCTACGAATGGAACGATGCCGAGTGGTACAAGTCCAAAAAGAAAAAAGTTATATACAAAAGTCCGATGAACGTCTATGAGGTTCATCTCAGCTCGTGGAAAATACGAGAGAACGGCGATTTCCTTGACTATATCTCTTTTGCTGAGGAAATAATACCGTATCTCAAAAAAATGTCGTATACCCATGTCGAATTCATGCCGCTGACCGAATACCCGTTTGACGGCTCGTGGGGTTATCAGGTAACGGGATATTTCGCTCCTACCTCGCGATACGGTACTCCCGATGACTTCAGGAAAATGATCGACATGTTCCACAATGCCGGTATCTCGGTGATCCTCGACTGGGTTCCCGCTCACTTCCCGAAGGATGAAGCAGGTCTCTATATGTTCGATGGCGGATGCTGCTATGAGTATACCGATGAGCGCAAGCGCGAGCACAAATCTTGGGGAACTCACGTTTTCGATTACGGCAAGGCTGAGGTCTGCTCCTTCCTCATCTCCAGCGCATGCTGCTGGTTCAATGAGTACCATGTTGACGGACTCCGCGTTGATGCAGTCGCTTCAATGCTCTACCTCGACTACGACAGACGTGACGGCGAATGGTGCGCCAATATCTACGGTGGTAACGAAAACCTCGAAGCTGTAGACTTTCTCAAGCGCCTCAATGAAGCTGTTTTTTCCAAGAATCCAGATGCGCTCATGATAGCTGAGGAATCGACCGCTTGGCCTATGGTCACTAAGCCGACCGACATAGGCGGTCTCGGCTTCAACTTCAAATGGAACATGGGCTGGATGAATGACATGCTGATGTATATGTCACTCGACCCGATCTACCGTGCTTTCAACCACGATAAGCTTACGTTCTCGTTCTTCTACTGCTTCTCGGAAAACTACGTTCTGCCGATCTCGCACGATGAGGTCGTTCACGGAAAGTGCTCAATGATAAATAAAATGCCCGGTACTTATGAGCAGAAATTCAGCTCATACCGTGCATTCCTCGCTTATATGATGGCTCATCCCGGAAAGAAGCT
>DHYN01000003.1:12504-18377 GCA_002414125.1 Ruminococcus sp. UBA5129
CGAAAAAGGTCTCGACTGGAACCTCATGGAATTCGATTTTCACAGCACTCTGCTGAAATTCTCAGAAAAGCTCAATAAATTCTATGTTGACAATTCTCCCCTCTGGGAGCACGATGACTCGTGGGACGGCTTTAGCTGGATCTCAAACGATGACTACAAGCAGAGCGTCATAGCGTTCAGACGTATCGACGACAGCGGCGATGAGCTGATCGCTGTCTGCAACTTCGTTCCCGTTGAAAGACTCGACTATAAGATCGGTGTGCCGAAAAAAGGCAGATACAAGCTCGTATTCAACACAGATGCCGAGGAGTTCGGCGGCTCAGGCATAACAAAGAAAAGTGTTTCAAGCAAGCACTTCGCTATGCACGGCTTCGATGACAGCATCTCGCTCGATCTCGCTCCGCTCTCGGTAGTGTACCTGAAATACGCTCCCGTGAAAAAGCGCGCTCCCAAGGACGGATCGGCTAAAGCCAAGCCTGCCGCAAAGAAAAAGTCCGTAAAATAAGTTACCGATATATATTCACAAAACAGGAGGAATAATATGTTTACGAAGAAAAAATGTGTTGCTATGCTTCTTGCAGGAGGTCAGGGCAGCGNNCAGCCGACTCTATGCCCTGACTAAGAACGTTGCAAAGCCTGCCGTACCATACGGCGGAAAGTACAGACTCATTGATTTCCCTCTCTCAAACTGTACAAACTCAGGTATCGACACTGTCGGAGTGCTCACTCAGTACCAGCCGCTCGAGCTCAATGAGTACATCGGCAACGGTCAGCCGTGGGATCTCGACAAAATGAACGGCGGCGTTCATGTTCTGCCTCCCTATGAGACTCAGTCGGGAGCTTCATGGTATGAGGGTACGGCGAACGCTATCTACCAGAACATCCGCTTCATCGAGAGATATGACCCCAAGTATGTCATCGTCCTCGGCGGCGACCACATCTATAAAATGGACTACTCCAAAATGGTGGAGTATCACGAGAAGAATGAGGCTGACTGCACTATTGCCGTTATTGACGTTCCGAGAGCCGAGGCTTCACGTTTCGGCATCATGATCTGTGACGACAAAAATCAAGTGACCGACTTCGTTGAAAAGCCTAAGGAGCCTAAGTCTACCCTCGCTTCAATGGGTATCTATGTATTCAGTTGGGACAAACTCCGCAAGTACCTTATCGAAAACGAGAACGATGCCAACGCTAAGCGCGATATGGGTGAGTCGTGGTCCAAGGACTTCGGCAAGGATATCATCACCTCAATGCTCCGCGACAAGCAGAGACTCTTCGCTTACGAATTTGAGGGCTACTGGAAGGACGTCGGAACTCTCGATTCCCTTTGGGAGGCTAATATGGATCTCCTCAGCCCGAGCGTTCCTCTCGATCTGTACGACCCAAGCTGGAAAATCTATTCAAGAAACAGCAATATGCCGCCTCAGTATATCGGCGACAACGCAAATATCGAAAACTCAATGATCTCCGAGGGCAGTGTCATAGACGCTACGGTAGATTTCTCGATCGTTTTCGCCGGAGTTGTCATCGAAGCAGGCGCTACGGTAAACTACAGTATCATCATGCCCGGAACCGTCATCAAAGCAGGCGCAGTCGTTGAGTACGCTATCGTTGGTCAGGACTGCGTGATAGAAAGCGGTGCGAAGATCGGTACAAGTCCTGAGAAAGCCGCAAACAGAGACGATTGGGGCATCGCCGTTGTCGGACACAACGTTACGATCTCGGGCAATAAAACTGTCGAGCCGAAACAGATCATCGGCGAGAGTATCTGAGGAGGTATCGCAATGAGTGTAAATTACAATGTATTAGGTTTGTTATTCGCAAGTATGCACGATTCATCGGTTGCCGAGCTTACTAAGCAGAGAACTATGGGCTCGCTGCCTTTCGGCGGTCGTTATCGTCTTATCGACTTCCCATTGTCAAATATGGTCAACTCCGGTATAGCCGAGGTCGGCGTTATCACAAAGTCCAATTACGGCTCGCTCCTCGACCACCTCGGTTCGGGACGTGAATGGGATCTCTCCCGTAAGAAGGGCGGTCTCCACCTCCTTCCTCCGTACAGTCAGACTGGCGGTATCTACCACGGAAGGCTCGACGCCCTCAACAATGTCTGGAGTTTCGTTGAACACTCCAAGGCTAAATATGTTATCCTCGCAAACTGTGATATAATCACTTCCATCGACTTCAATCCGGTGCTCGATCAGCATATCCGCAGCGAAGCCGATATAACGCTGATCTACAGCAGAACAAAATACGACAGCGAAGTTAATCACGGTGCAACGATCATCGAATTCGATGCTGACGAACGCCTTAAGGACTGCATCGTTGATCCGCAGTTCTCGGGTGAATGCAATATCTGGACTGAAATGTTCATCATCAGCAGAGACTTCCTCAAGAAGATCGTCTACGACGCCGCAAGCCGAAACATCTACAGCATGACGCGTGAGATACTTCAGGCAAGAAGAGACGAGTACAAAATCATGGGCTACCGTCATGACGGTCATATCATTCGCATCGACAGCGTTCAGAGCTATTTCAGAGCAAATACCGAGCTCCTCGATTCCGAGAAGAGAAACGCTCTCTTCCGCAAGGATCATCCGATCTATACAAAGATCGGCGACAACGGTCCTGCTAAGTACGGTCTTGAGTCAAATATCAAGAACTCTCTCATCGCAGACGGATGTGTAGTTGAGGGTACAGTTGAGAATTCAATTCTCTTCAGAGGCGTTAAGGTCGGAAAGGGCACAGTCGTAAAGAACTGCGTTCTCCTCCAGAGCACTAAGATCGGAAAGAACTGCAGCCTGTCGTCAATCATCACCGACAAGAACGTTGAGATAAGCGATGACAAGGTACTCACAGGCTCCGATTCGTATCCTCTGTATATCAGCAAGAACGGCAAGATCTGATTGGCGGTGAGCTGATTTATGAAAATTTTATTTGCATCAAGTGAGGCAGTTCCCTATGCAGCTTCGGGAGGACTTGCCGATGTGGCAGGCTCTCTCCCGAGAGCGATCAAACAAAAGGGACAGGACTGCCGTATCGTTATGCCGCTCTATAAGAATATTCCTGACGAGCTGCGCAGCGAAATGACCTTCGTCACTAATATTACCGTTGACGTTTCTTGGCGCAAGCAGTACTGCGGCATATTCACTGCCGAGACAAACGGCGTGATATACTACTTCATCGACAACGAATACTACTTCTCAAGAGACGGTCTGTACGGCTTCTATGACGACTGCGAACGCTTCGTGTTCTTCGACCGCGCCGTTCTTGAGATGCTGAAATACATCGACTTCCAGCCCGATGTCATCAATTGCAACGACTGGCAGACTGCCCTTATTCCCGTATATTACAACATATATTATAAGTATCAGGAGGGATACGATAAGATCAAAACCGTTTTCACGATACACAATATCGAGTATCAGGGAAAGTACGGAAGAGAAGTCCTCAATGAGCTTATGGGTATTCCGCTTTATAACTCCAATCTTCTTGAATATGACGGATACATAAATATGGTAAAGGGCGCTGTCGAAACGGCAGACCGTCTCACGACAGTAAGCCCGAGCTATGCGTGGGAGATCCTCGATTCATGGTATGCTCACGGTCTCGACAGGATCCTTGTCACTAAGCAGTATAAGCTCAGAGGCATTCTCAACGGCATCGACACCGAGTTATACGATCCATCGACCGATACGAATATCGCCTCAAACTACAATTCAGCCGATGTGAAGGGAAAGGCTGAATGCCGCAGAGCGCTCATTCAGGAAGCAGGTCTCAATGACGAAAAAGGTCCGATAATCGGTATCGTTACAAGATTTGTCGGTCACAAGGGTATTGATCTGATACGCGCGGTATTTGAGGATATGCTGGATCTCGGTGCGAAATTCGTTATCCTCGGAAGCGGCGAATGGATATTTGAACAGTTCTTCCGCGAAATGGCAGCACGTCATCCCGACAAGGTCTCGGTGACTCTCGGATTCATCCCCGAGCTTTCAAGAAAGATCTATTCGGGCGCGGATATGTTCCTCATGCCGTCACAGAGCGAGCCTTGCGGTCTTGCACAGATGATCGCTATGAGATACGGTACTATACCGATCGTCCGCGAAACCGGCGGTCTCAGAGATACAGTCCGCGATAACGGCGGCGAAAACGGAAACGGCTTCACATTCAAGACATACAACGCGCATGATATGCTCGATGCGGTTCGCCGTGCCAAACTCACTTACGATAACAAAAAGACATGGAGCGAGCTCGTTCAGCGCGCTATGGAGTGCGACTATAGCTGGTCGGCTTCCGCTGATGAGTACATCGGGATGTACCGAGAATTGATCGAAAGCTGAATATAATACTAATCCCCAAATNNTGGGATGCTTCCATTGTTGACTTTTGGCTTTAAGGAGACTTGTATATGAAAGCTCAATTTTTAAAAAAAATTCTTTGTTTCTCACTAATTGCAGTCATAAGCTGCAGTTCATCAGTATTACCTGTAAGCGGCATGACTGCTGATGCCGTCGAAAATACTGTCCGACAGTACAAAAGCAGTACGATTTCAGTAGAAACAAGATCATTTTATGATTATTGGAAAGAGAAGTATATTGTTCAGGATCCATATGTCACTGAAAAAGAACAATATTATGTATTTTACGGTGAACAGACCTATGCAGAAGCAGGATATTCCGTTCCAGTAACAGTTTCTGAAGCACACGGCTATGGTATGCTTATCACAGCTTCAATGGCAGGGTATGACAGCGAGGCAAAGGAAATTTTTGACGGAATGTATCAATATTACAGAGCGCATCTCAGTGAAATTGGTCCAAATCTTATGGCGTGGCAGCAAAATGACAACGGCTCAGCTATTGTAAATGCTTCGGGAGCAGATTCGGCAACTGACGGCGACATGGATATAGCTTATGCACTTCTTATGGCTGACAGTATCTGGGGCAGTGACGGAAATATCAATTACAAACAGTCTGCTGTAGAGATCATCAATGATATAATGAAATATGAAGTCAATAAAACCGACTGGATACTTCAGCTTGGCGACTGGGCATATTGGTCTGAAGAAGGCGACCAGCATTATGCAGCAACAAGAGCATCTGACTTTATCGTTCAATATATGCCTATATTCGCAGAAACTTCAAACGATGATCGCTGGATCAACGTTTATAACAGTACCTATAATATTATCAACAGCATTACCGCTGAGTATGGTACAGGTATTCTTCCGGATTTCATCATCAAAGACAATACATCAGGAAAATTTATTCCTGCACCTCCAAATTATCTTGAAAGTGATTATGACGGATGTTACTACTATAATAGCTGCCGTACACCGTGGCGGATAAGCATGGATTATCTTATAAATGGAAATAAAGATGCACTTGCTTTTTCATCAGCGATCAATAAGTTTATTATAGACTCTACCGGTAAAGATCCATGGGAAATTAAAGCCGGTTATAAGCCGGATGGAACAGCAATAGAGGATTATGATGATCTCTGCTTTACTGCTCCGTTTTTGATTTCCGCTGCCTGCGGAGATAATAAGGAATGGCATGATTTGGTTCGTGATACTGTTGTAAACTACGGTGATGATGTATACTTTGGAGATACAATAAAAATGCTTTGTCTTATTGTAGATGACGGCGGCTGGATCGTGCCTTTGAAAAAAGATGAAAGCGTCCGCGGCGACGTCAACGCAGACGGAGAATTTACAGTTGCCGATGTTGTGGTATTGCAGAAATGGCTGCTTTGTGTCCCTGATGCCACACTTGCTGATTGGGAAGCAGGTGATCTGTGCAAGGACAATAGAATTGATGTTTTCGATTTGTGCCTGATGAAAAGAATGCTGTTTTCATAAAATGTAAGTC
>DHYN01000003.1:18388-21337 GCA_002414125.1 Ruminococcus sp. UBA5129
GAGTCGCTTCTAATACTGTTTACCTTAACTCATCAAGCCACGAGAACAGCGTTTTTGCTATATCCTTGTACACAACGAGATTATTTTTTTCGTTGAGCACCTCGTGACGCATTCCATCAAAAATACGGTGCGAAATGTTCTCGTATCCGATCTTTTCAAGAAGTCCGAGCGCTTTCATAAACTTCGCCTCTGAAAGCATACACGGGTCGTCCTTTCCTGAGATGAACCTTAGCGGAAGATGCGGATTCTCGACCTTCCAGCCGCGCTTTGTGTAGGTATCCTTAAACAGTATTAGAAGCGACTCGTAACCGTTGAGAGTATAAATAAAATTGCACATCGGATCGGCATTGAAATTTGCTACCACAGAGGGGTCGCTGCATATCCATGAATGTGCGAGATTTTCTGAAGAAAACTGCCTGTTGAACATGTTCTCGACAATGCCGCTGATCTTTTCGCTCCGATAGCGGCTGCCGAGCTTCTGCGAGATCGAAGAATTGACCGTCCTTGCAAAGCTTGAGAATGCCGAAAAGCACGGACATCCAAGTACGATCACACCGTCCACATCCCTGTCATGCTCCTTTAGGAAGCATCTTGCGGCAAGCGAACCCATACTGTGTCCGATCATAAAAACAGGCATTCCCGGATACGCACCGCGCACTATCCTGTTTAGCTGTGCCACATCGGCAACAAGGTTGTCCGCACCGTCTTTATACATAAAACCGAGATCATCCTCGGAACAAATGCTCTTTCCGTGACCCCTGTTGTCGGCGATGACCGATATGAAGCCCTCGCTTGCAAGATAGTCCATAAAGTCGAAATAGCGTTCCTTATATTCACACATGCCGTGAATTATATGTACGATACCACTCTTCTCTCCGGACGGCACTGCGATAACGGCGCTGATATTCAGCCCGTCAGCCTCCGAAGTGAAGTTAAATTCTTTAATGTCAGCGTTAAGCATAACAAACCTCCAATAATACTGATCCNNNTTTGGACAATGCCTGCTGCTTTATTTTTTGCGAACGTTCACCGTTCGTAGGCAGAAAGTATCTTCAATGCCACCTCGCGGCGGGTGCGGCGGTTGTTCATCGCCTGTTTTTCAATATATCTGTGAGCCTGTGGCTCGGTAAATTTCAGATAGAGCATGAGCGTACACTTCGCTCTGTTGATAAGGCGCATCTCCTCGATCTTGCTCATCAAACGGACATTTTCACGCCTTGCTCCGATCATTCGTGAGCGTGCCGACTCGACTGCTCTGAGTGAGCTGAGGAAAGCTTGACTGCTGAAAGGCTTGGATAATACGCATACTCCCGAATCGGAAAGTCTTTCTTTCATCGCATCGGCAAATTCGTTCCTGCACATGAGTATAACGCCTGCGGATGCATTCTCCGATATCATGTTCGAGAGTTCGTGACCGAACTCATCGGTCAGTGGTGTAAAGATCACAACAAGCTCGAAAATTCGGTTTCCGATAGCACGGCGCGCCTCGCTTCCGCTTTTGACCGTATCTATCCTGTCGTATCCGGCAGCCCTCATCATTCGCTGCACCGACTCTGTATCGGTGTTTTTCCCCGAAACGATCAAAGCTCTTTTCATATACTCTGTCATATCGACCTGAAATAATAGCGCTTCTCAAACTCCTCATCGTCCTCGGAAGCTGCATATTCCGCAAGCTGACTGTCAAGACGGTGAAAGAGGTTTCGGCGTATCTCGTCCGAAAGAGTTCGCTTCACAAAATCACTGTTCTTTGCGAGCGCGAGAGCTTCACCGAGGGTCGTCGGGAGCTTTTCGCATTCTTCGGCTGACCTGTCAAGGAGAGAGCAGTCTCCGCTGTCGATGCCCTCGATTCCTGCCGCAAGTATGAGCTTGAACGCAACATACGGGTTACAGCAAGCATCGGCTGAGCGTATCTCAATGCGCGAAGCAGTACCTGCACAGGTGGGTATCCTGATGAGCTGAGCCTTGTTCTCGGTTGACCAGTTGACATAAGCAGGCGCATATCCGCTTCCGAATCGCCTATAGGAGTTAGTCGTTGGGTTGAGGAAGGCTGTAATCTCGCGAATACGTCTAAGAACGCCCGAGACAAAGCATTTTCCCTCAAAGGTCATATGCTGCGGAGATGGGCCGAATATATTTTCACTGCCCTTTCTGAGACTGATCGAGATGCTCAGAGCGCTTCCGTGATTATCAGCGAGCGGCTTTGGCATGAATGAAGCGAAAAGTCCGTTCTGAGCGGCGATCGACTTAACGACAGTTTTGTAATGAACCATGTTGTCGGCTGCCGAAACAGGCTCTGCCTCCCGAAACTCTATCTCGTTCTGACCTGGCCCGTGCTTATGGCAGGAACTTTTCGGATAAAGTCCCATTTCCTCGAGCGAAAGGCAGATCTCGCGACGTGTATTCTCGCACTTATCAAGCGGCGCAACATCGAGATAGCTTCCGTTATCGTGCGGAATATGCGTGGGATCGCCGTTTTCGTCAAGTTCAAAGAGATAGAACTCGCACTTTGTTCCCATTTCACATGCGTAGCCGTCAAGTCTGAGAGAATTGATGCAGCTCGTGAGAGAGCTTCGCATGTCGCCGACATATTCTCTTCCGTCGATCGTACACAGATTGCAGAAAAAACGTACTACCCTCCCCGACTTAGGTCGCCACGGGAGCACCGATAGCGTGGACATGTCCGGAACAAGAAGCAGGTCGGAGCAGCCGTCAATAATACCGGAGGCGTCAAAAGGAATGNNACCGTGAGTGAACGCACGCGTCAGTTCGCTTGGCATTACGGCTATGTTTTTCAGATTGCCGAACATATCACAAAATGTCAAACGTATAAATTTAACGTCATTTTCTTCGACAAAACTAAGGATCTCATTGGGAGAAAAGTTCATACGAAACCTCCGAAAAAGTGTATATACATTAATTATACCATAAAAATTTCAAAAAGTAAAGTCA
>DHYN01000104.1:0-2597 GCA_002414125.1 Ruminococcus sp. UBA5129
TCGCTGGGATTCCAAAGGGATTTTAATTCCTTTGGCGGAGGGTTCGGGCGGCGAAGCTGCCGCGCTCACAACGTTGTCCACTCGCAAGCTCGTTCACTTTTGCCTGTGCGGAATATTCCGTGGCTCGGTAACGCAACATATATGGACTTTCACTTTTTAACCGCAGAGCCTCCCGATAAAGCCTCAATATACTTATACACCACTCTGACCGTAATTCGAGAGCACTCGTGCGGAGGGGTCGTTAACGTTGCAGCCCTCCCACTCCTTGTTGGGCATCCAGAAATCAACGATCATCTGTGACTGGTTCGGGTAATGCTTCTCAAAGATCTCGCGGTAGAGCAGCGATTCCTTTGTGAAAGGCTTTGCGTGGGTATATTTTGCCGAAAGCTCCTCGAACTGCTCATCGGTATAGAAGCTTTCTGCGTATTCCTTGAGGTGATCCACCATTGAGTGACCTACTGCATCGGAGAATGCAGCTTTCTCTCGATAGAGGATATTGTGCGGCAGATAATCTCCCTCGAAAGCTTGACGGAGAAGATATTTGCCCATGTTATATGTGTTCATCTTCATTTCGGGGTTTATCGCGAGGACGTACTTAACGAAGTCGAGATCACCAAACGGCACTCTCGCCTCCAGCGAGTTCGATGAGATGCAGCGGTCGGCACGGAGCACATCGTACATATGAAGCTCGCGCACACGCTTTTCGCTCTCCTTCTGGAACTCCTCTGCATTCGGAGCAAAGTCGGTATACTTATATCCGAAAAGCTCATCCGAGATCTCACCTGTCAGCAGTACACGAATGTCGGTCTGCTCGTGGATGCCCTTGCAGAGCAGGTACATTCCTATGCTCGCACGGATAGTGGTTATGTCAAATGTTCCGAGTATCTTTATGACCGTATCGAGCGCATCGAGGACGTCCTCACTGGAAATAATGATCTCGGTGTGGTCGCTTCCTATGTAATCGGCAGTCTGCTTGGCATATTTGAGGTCGATAGCATCGGTATTCATGCCGATAGCAAAAGTTCTGATCGGAGTACTGCTCTTCTTCTGAGCAATCGAGCATACGAGGGACGAATCGAGTCCGCCAGAGAGAAGAAATCCGACCTTCGCATCGGAGTCAAGACGCTTCTCAACGCCTGCAACGAGTTTTTCACGGATATTCCTGCAAACGGTATCCATATCGTCGTCAAGCACCTTTTCAACGGTTGTGATATCTCTGTAGCAGGTGAATTCGCCGTTCTTCCAGTAGTGTCCGGGCGGAAACGGCATTATCTTGTCGGTGAAGCCCACGAGGTTTTTAGCCTCGCTCGCAAGCACCATGTATCCGTCACTGTCAAGACCGTAGTAGAGCGGACGGATGCCGATTGGGTCACGCGCCGCAATGAAGTCTCCGGTCTCGTCATCGTAGATGATGCATGCAAATTCGGCGTCGAGCATAGCGAACATATCTGTACCGTACTCCCTGTACATAGGCAGAAGTATCTCACAATCGCTGCCGCTCCTGAATGTATATTTTTCTGCAAGCTTCTCGCGGATAGGTCTGAATCCGTATATCTCGCCGTTGCAGACACTGTAGCTTCCGTTCAGCTCGAACGGCTGCATTCCCTCTGGAGTGAGTCCCATGATCGAAAGTCTCTGGAAGCCGAGCAGACCCTTGCCAAGATCGACTATCCTGCTGTCATCGGGACCTCTTGTCTCGGTTCTCGAAAGTCCCTCGGCAAATTTGTCCTTATCGGCATCTGCCCTTAAATATCCCATTACAGTACACATAATTACACCTCTTAGTTTTCGTGGATTTTGCTGTCAAATTTATTTTTGTAGACCGCGTGGCTCACATCAACGGGATAATTTCCCGTAAAGCAGCCGTCACAGAAACCGAGACCGCTCTTGTTCAGGAGCTGTCCCAGCGACGGCGCAGGCATATACGCGAGCGAATCTGCTCCGATATAATCTGCGATCTCCTCGGTATTTCGACAATTGTGAGCGATCAGTCTGTCCTCGGAATCAATGTCCGTTCCGAAATAGCAGCTATGAACGAACGGCGGCGACGAGATCCTTACATGTACCTCCTTTGCGCCTGCCTCACGAAGAAGCCTTACTATCCTTGCGCATGTCGTTCCGCGGACGATCGAGTCGTCGATCATTATCACGCGCTTTCCGGCAACTGTCTCCTTTATGACGTTCAGCTTTATCTTGACGGAATTATCGCGCTGTATCTGACTCGGCTGGATGAAGCTCCTGCCGATATATTTGTTCTTGATGAAGCCGATACCGTAAGGTATACCGCTCTCCTGCGAATATCCGAGCGCAGCATCGAGTCCCGAATCGGGCACACCTATGACGATGTCGGCATCGACCGCAGCGGTCTCAGCAAGTATCCTTCCCGACTGCACTCTCGCCATGTGAACGGATGTCCCCTCGATAACGGAGTCGGGACGCGCAAAATAGATGTACTCAAATATACAGATACTGCTCCTGCCGCCGCAGTGGGTCTTTATCGAGGACAACCCATCCTCGCCGATCACTATGATCTCTCCCGGCAGCACATCGCGCATGAACTGCGCACCTACCGCCTCGAGCGCACACGATTCCGATGC
>DHYN01000104.1:2602-3085 GCA_002414125.1 Ruminococcus sp. UBA5129
AATGCAAAGCGGTCGGAAGCCGTTCGGGTCGCGGAACAGTATCATCTTTGACGCCGTCATGAGAATACAGGAATACGCTCCCTTCAGCTCATACATCGCCTGCTCGACCGCTTTTTCGGTTGATTCGGCGCTCAGTCTCTGTCGGACTACCTCATAGGCGATCGCCTCTGTATCGGATGTGCCGTGAAAGATAGCTCCCGACAGCTCGAACGATTTTCTCAGCTCAGCGGTGTTCACAAGGTTTCCGTTATGGGCGAGAGCAAGATTTCCGTTTATGTGTCTTATGACGAGAGGCTGGATATTATTGGGATTATCGCCTCCGCAGGTCGAGTATCTCACATGACCTATCGCGATGCTTCCCTCGCCGAGCGACCCGAGGGCTTCACGGCTGAAAACCTCTCCGACGAGACCGTTTCCCTTGCAATGTGAAAAAACGCCGTCGTCACACACTGATATACCGCAGCTTTCCTGTCCTCTGTGCTG
>DHYN01000121.1 GCA_002414125.1 Ruminococcus sp. UBA5129
GCAATGCATTTTCAGCGACACTGCGCTGTTTATGTTGGCGATCATCTCGAAAAGGTCGGATGTGCTTCGGTCACGGAAGCGGTCGTAGGTGAAATATGCGCCGTAGATCATATAGGTCAGTGTCATGTCGTAGGACTTGTCCTGTAGGTATTCGGGGT
Source organism: Ruminococcus sp. UBA5129 (assembly GCA_002414125.1). Taxonomy (GTDB): domain Bacteria; phylum Bacillota; class Clostridia; order Oscillospirales; family Ruminococcaceae; genus Ruminococcus. The sequence continues at coordinate 159 of DHYN01000121.1, forward strand.
GATCCTCGTTGATGATGCGGCGAAGCTCCTGCTCTATGATCTGCACGAATCGGAAGCTGCGGCTGCCCTCAAATATTATAGCGATGAGCTGTTCGTTGCTGATGAAAGCCTGACCGAGCTCTTGAACGAAAAGGCGAGTGTCGCTGAAAATGCATTGCGGGTGCTCGATAGCACTCACAACGGTGTGAACGATGTCCTCCTCGAGCGTTTCGGAGAGATGATATATGTCATGGTAATGCAGATAGAAGGTTGCTTTGTTGATACCTGCAAGTGTCGCCAGCTCACGGACTGTTATCTTCTCAAGGCTCTTTGCTGAACGCAGTTGTAAAAAGGCGTTTATGATGCTTCTCTTGGTTCTTTCGATGCGAATATCCATAAGTATCTGCTCCTTTTCCTCGACAATTTTAGACAACAGCCGCATAAACGACACAAGTTGCAAATTGACTGTTGAAATCTTCTGCGTATTGGTTATAATTAGAATTAGGTTCAAAGCGTATCCGCAAGCTTTTTGCGGATAGTCAATGAAAAAAGCTTTACAGTATAGGTGAAGCTTTTCTTTCCCTTAGATTATACATGCAAATTGTACCTTTGTCAATTGTTCTTATAAAACGCATGTAAAATTCTGTCAAGTGAACAAAAAAACGGCGGTCTTTTGCCGAACGTCTCACAGAAATGATAAACGGAGTGAATACTATGGACATCTATGGCTTCTATAAAGGAGAGGTATTTGAGGCTTACGAATACCTCGGAGCACACACTGCAAAGGGTGGAACTATGTTCCGCACATACGCGCCGAATGCGGAAAAAGTGTCCGTTATAGGCGACTTCAGCGGCTGGGAGGAGATACCGCTCTTCAAGACGTGTGACGGTAATTTTTACGAAAGGCAAGTCCCCGAGGCGAAAGAGGGGATGCGCTACAAGTATCGGATCTACGACCGCAGGGGAGGCTTCTGCGACCACTGCGACCCATACGGCTACTCGATGGAGGTGCGTCCGGGAACATGCTCGGTCATCCGCAGTATCGAGGGATTCCGATTCCACGATGCCGAATGGCTTGCGCAGCGGACAGACTGCCGCGATAAGCCGATGAACATCTACGAGGTGCACCTCGGTTCTTGGGTGAGAAAGTCCGATGCCGATGACGAAACGGGATGGTTCAACTACTCCGAGATAGCCGATCGGCTCATAGGCTACTGCGTTGAATACGGATATAATTTCATCGAGCTGCTGCCGCTGAGCGAGCATCCCTCGGATGAATCGTGGGGTTATCAGTGCATAGGATTTTTTGCACCGACATCGCGCTACGGCACGCCCAAACAGCTTATGGAGTTCATCGACAAGTGCCATAGAAAGGGCATCGGCGTTATTGCGGACTTTGTTCCTGTGCATTTCGCCGTTGACCACTACGGGCTGACCGAGTACGACGGTACAAAGCTATATGAGTACCCCGACGGCGGTATGAGTACGAACGACTGGGGTACACGCAATTTCATGCACTCAAAGGGTGAGGTGCGCTCTTTTTTGCAGTCCGCGGCGAATTACTGGCTCAGCGTATACCACTTTGACGGCATCCGTATAGATGCGGTGCGCAACATGATCTACTGGCAGGGTGACGAAAACAGGGGAGAGAACCGTATCGCCATACAGTTTCTCAAGGATATGAACTGCGGTCTCAAGGCGCGTCATCCCTCGGCTATTATCGCGGCAGAGGACTCCTCAGCGTACAGCAAGGTCACAGATCCGGTCTTTGCGGGCGGACTCGGCTTTGATTATAAATGGGATCTCGGCTGGATGCACGACACGCTTGAATTCTTTCAGACTCCCACTATGTACAGAAGCCGCGATTACCATAAGCTGACGTTCTCGATGCTCTATTTTTACAGCGAAAAATTCATCCTTCCGCTTTCGCACGATGAATCGGTTCACGGAAAGGCAACAGTCCTACAGAAGATGAGCGGTCAATATGAGGAGAAATTTTCGCAGGCGCGTACTCTCTATATGTATATGATGCTCCATCCGGGCAAAAAGCTCAACTTTATGGGCGGCGAATTCGGTCAGCTCAGAGAGTGGGACGTAAAGCGCGAGCAGGATTGGGAGCTGCTGAAATACCCTCTTCACGATTCGTTCAGGGAGTACGTTCGCAGGCTGAATAAGCTGTATCTCAAGCACACGGCGCTTCACTACGATTTCGACCCGACCAATTTCTGCTGGGAAGACTGCACAAGTACAGGCAGCTGCATGTACGCGATACGCCGAAAAAGTGCTGACGGCGATATTATCGGAGTATTCAACCTCTCAGGAAGCAGGTGTACCGACTATAGGCTTAATGTGGGCGCAGGCACGCGTGTGAAGCTGCTTCTCGACTCCGACAGCGAGCAGTTCAGCGGCTCGACTCCAAACGGAAAAGCGGTCTGGACGCACAAGGGCAGCGAGCTCAGAATGACGGTCAATGCCAATTCGGCACTGATGTTTCTTGTTACGGAAAAATAGTAAGAACCTGTCCACATAGAAATTACGCACGTCCTTTCGGCAAATTT
>DHYN01000087.1:0-9179 GCA_002414125.1 Ruminococcus sp. UBA5129
TTCGAGCTGCCGCTTCTTTAGCAAATAGAAAACGGTCAGAAGATCGCTGTCAAGGGAGTAAACGGTCTCGGTAAATCAACTCTCCTGAAAACTCTCCTCAAGCTTATACAACCTGTTTCCGGCAATGTTGAGCACGACCAGTTCATCGAGGTCGGCTACTTTGAACAAGAGGAGGAAGCAGGCAGCAGAACAGCGCTCCAGACTATATGGGACGAATATCCGTCCATGACGAACGCCGAGGTCAGAGCTGCACTTGCAAAATGCGGTCTCACCACCGAGCATATCACCTCACAGATGAAAGTACTCTCGGGCGGCGAAAATGCAAAGGTGCGCCTGTGCAGGATAATGCTCAAAAGCGTGAACCTTTTAGTTCTTGACGAACCGACAAATCACCTTGACGTTGACGCAAAGGATGCCCTGAAAAAAGCGATCCGCGAGTTCAAGGGAACTGTCCTCATGGTCAGCCACGAACCGGAATTCTATATGGATGTATGCGACATCGTGTGGAACTTAGAGGACTGGACAACGAAGATAATATGAGAGGTGTTTACGGATGAAAAACAGAAAGTGGGTAACAGCATGGGGAAACGCTGTTTCGATCACTGAGAGAAAACCCGAAAATTACGGAAAAAACCTCACACTGCGCTACCCGATAACAATGCAGCTTGACGGCGATGCAGTGCGCATCACGCTCGATAATTACTGCGGAAACGAGCCTGTAACGGTGACAGCCGCGTCTGTTGCATTTGCCGGCGACGGATGCTCTGTAAATGCAGACACGATCAAAAAGCTAACTTTTTCCGGCGAACCCTCAGTAACGATCAAAAACGGAAAGGACGTAACGAGCGACCCCGCAGAAATGGCTGTAAAGCGCGGCGATGTGATCTCTGTGACACTCTATTTTGCGGATTTTACCGAGCTTCGGTCGGGAGTTCTCATTACAGGACCTCTCTCTAAGGGTTTTTTCGCAGTCGGTGACTATAACGATTCTGCTGAGCTGCCGATGGATCTCTCAAAACGTACAAGCTGGTTCTATTTTCTCAGTGGAGTTGATGTTTTGACTTCCCCCGAAAACCGATGTGTCATTTGCTACGGTGACTCTATAACCGCACAGGCGTGGCCCGATGAGCTTATCCTCAGAAATCTCTCCGAGGGTGACGGCACAACCGCATACATAAGAAAGGCGGCGAGCGGTACACGTATCCTCCGACAGTACGACAACATCACATATGATTCATACGGTTTGAAAGGCAGGAATCGCTTTGCCCATGAGACCGCCGTTTGCGGTGCTGATACAGTAATAATACAGCATGGCATAAACGATATAATCCACCCCGTAGGCGTCGATGTAAACCCGTTCCGCCCTTGGAACACTCTGCCGACCGCAGACGAGATGATCGACGGTCTGAAATACTATCTTGACTACGCAAAGGACTTGGGAATGAGGGTTTTCTTCGGAACTCTCCTGCCGATAAAGGGTTGGAGAACGTATGCAGAGTTCCGCGATGAGCTTCGCTGTGAAGTCAACAGGTGGATACGCTCAAATACCGAGTCGGATGGTTGCATCGACTTTGACAGAGCTGTCTGTGATCCCGACGATCCTGCCGCTTTTGCCGACGGTTTCGATAGCGGAGATCACCTCCACCCGAGCGCCTCTGCATACAAGCGTATGGCTGACGAGTGCTTCTCCGTCATTGAAAGCGGTAAACTAAAGGTGTGAAAATACACTTCCCTATCTAAGGAGCCATTTTCTATTTGTTAAAAATATAAAAGGAGCTAATAGTGTTTAATGCAGAAAATAAAACTTTAAAACTGCCCTCTGGCGCTGAAATGTATTATGCAAAATTCGGCAGAGGAAATAAGGTCTTGATCATGATACCGGGACTTAATATTGTTGATATGACCGGAACAGCAAATAATCTTGCGTATTTTTACAGGAGATTTGCAAAGAAATTTACCGTGTATATTTTTGACCGCCGATCGGGACGTGACATGGGCGCCACTATACAATCAATGGCAGATGATCTTGCTGCGGCACTGCAGAGCCTTGGGATAAGCGAAGCATATGTTTTAGGCGTATCACAAGGCGGAATGATCGCACAGTATCTGGCATCAGATCATCCCGAACTTGTGAAAAGGCTTGTACTTGGTGTGACGGCTGCAAGAACCAACTCTGTCATGACCGATGCTCTTGACGAATGGATCGAAATGGCGGAAAAGGGAGATCTTAAAGGCGTACTGATAAAAAGCTATGAAAGAATGTACACCGAAGCGCAGATGAAAAAATATAAAATGCTCATTCCCGTGATGATGAGATTTACAAAATTTACAAGCACAGAACGGTTTGCCGATCACGCAAGAGCAATCTATTCACTAAATAGTTACGACAATCTGAAAAATATCAAAGTCCCCACGCTGGTACTCGGCGCGGAGCATGACAAGATAACGACTCCCGAGGGAGCAAAAGAACTGGCAAACAGAATCGGCTGCGAATGCTATATCTTTCCTAACGAGGGACACGCAGCATATCTATGTAACGGTTTCAATAAAAAGGTATATGACTTTTTCGGTAAATAAAGGAATTAAGGAATCACTGATTAAATAACGCTTCCGGCTTGGTATGTCATCTGCTTGTATATTTCCGTCATCTTGTACAGAACTCCCTTGACATACGACAGTATGCCTGCGAAATTTCCGTACAAGATGATGAAAAATCTGACCGCGCATCTGACGCACTATATTTTATCAGTGCTTCCTTAATTTTTGCGATATTTTACCGATATTATTCATTTTTGGTTGACAAATATAAGCGTATGCTGTATAATATATTTAATTGTGTTCTTATATGATTTGACAGGGAAATGGGTGAGCAAATGATTTTCAGCAGTCTTGAATTTATCTTTATATTCATGCCGATCTTTTTGATCGTCTACAGTGGTGTCGGCAGCCGTGCAAAAAATCTTATCCTCTTTGCAGGAAGTCTCGTGTTCTATAGCTGCGGTGTCATCGAAACTCCCATTTATATCCTGCTGATGTTCGTCACAATAATGATGAACTTCCTTACCGGTCAGCTTATCGGCAATACGAAAAGAGCGAAAAAATTCTGGCTGATGATCGGGATAATCTTCAATTTCTTCTGGCTCGCACTCTTCAAATACACAAACTTCTTCATTGAAAATGCCAACTCCCTTTTCGGTTCGGGTATATCTCTCAGAAACCTCATCCTCCCGATCGGAATAAGCTTCTATACATTCCAGAACGTCTCCTATCTCGCTGATGTTTACCGCGGCACTGTCAAGGCAGAAAGCTCATTCGTAAACTACGGCGCTTATATCACGATGTTCCCTCAGCTTATAGCAGGTCCTATCGTTACATATAAAACGGTCGCCGAACAGCTCAGAAAGCGCAAGCATACGATCAAGAGCTTCGATGAGGGTCTCAGATACTTCACGATAGGTCTCGGAAGCAAGGTCATTCTCGCAAATCAGATAGGAAACCTTTGGACGGACATCGCCAATATCGGCTATGACTCGATATCCACAAAACTCGCATGGATGGGCATTTTCGCGTACTCGTTCCAGATCTACTTTGACTTCTGCGGCTACTCGCTTATGGCAATAGGTCTCGGAAAGCTCTTGGGATTCGATCTGCCGCAGAACTTCGATCATCCCTATATGTCGCTTACTATGACCGAGTTCTGGAGACGCTGGCATATCACTCTCGGAAGCTGGTTCAAGGAAAACGTTTACTTTCCTCTTGGCGGAAGCCGATGCAGCAAGGGCAGAACCGTTTTCAACCTCGCTGTTGTCTGGATATTCACAGGCTTCTGGCACGGCGCAAGCTGGAACTTCATTATATGGGGATGCGGTTTATTCGTTATTATCACGATCGAAAAATTCTTCACCGGCAAGCTGTTCAATAAGATCAAGCCGCTCGGTCATCTCTACATGATACTGCTCATACCGCTCTCATGGCTTGTCTTTGCGATAACCGATTTCTCACAGCTCGGCATCTACTTCGGAAAGCTCTTCCCCATATTCTCGGACGGAGGCGGAAGCGTACCCTTTCCGACCGACTATTTAAAATACTGGAATATATATTGGAAATTCTTCATCGGCGGCTTGATCTGCTCAACTCCCCTGCCGTCACTCATTTATAAAAAGTTCAAGAAGTCGATCCTGACAACGGCAGTTCTCCTTGCTATCTTCTGGTTCTCGGTCTACTGCATGTACATCGGTCTGAACGATCCATTCCTCTATTTCAGATTTTAGGAGATTTTACAATGAAAAAATTCAAACTGTACTCTTATACGATACTTCTGCTAATCTCAATGCTATTAGTGTGTCCGTGGATCTTTGCGCAGATCTGGAAGTCGAGCAGACCCCAGAAGCCTCCAAAGCAAAATGTCTCCACTGCGGAACCGACAACAACTACTCCCAACGATGTTCAGGATACTACGATGAATTCTCCCGATGCGCAGCCACAGACTGAAATTCCTACAGAACCGCCGCTCCAGTTCCAGAACGTTTCAACATCGTATTTCGACGATGCACTCTTTATCGGCGATTCGCGTACCGTGGGAATCAGTGAATACGGTACACTCAAGAATGCCTCATATTTCTGTAATACGGGTATGAGCGTGTATAACCTCGGAAAAAAATCCGAACAGGTAAAGGATGTCGGAAATATCACTCTCGAAGCTCTCCTTACACAGAAGCAGTACGCAAAGATCTACATAATGCTCGGTATAAACGAGCTTGGATATGAGTTCAATCAAACTGTCACAAAGTACCACGAGTGGGTCAATTACCTCCGTGAAAAGCAGCCCGATGCAATCATAATAATACAGGGAAATCTTCATGTGACACTTAGCCGCTCACAGACGGACTCCTATATCACTAATCCCAACATCAATCAGCTCAACAGCGCTATTTCGTCATTTGCCGATGGAGAGCACATTTTCTACATCGACCCGAACGAGCTCTTTGATGACGAGACCGGAAGCCTTAACCCCTTATTTTCTAATGATACTGTCCACCTCACAGGCTCTCACTATCCGGAGTGGTGCGGATGGCTCTGCACTAAGGCGATAGTCACTCCCGAAATGGCTGCCGCTTCACCGACCGAACCTCCCACCGCTCCTTCTTGGGAAATTATTACATCTGATGAATATTTACAGTCAGATCCAAATAATAATTCAGTATAATACTATAGCATAAACNNCGATGACTGCATTCGGGCTGTTTTTTATTCCGCATAAAACATTTCGATCATTTCAGCGTATTCGGGATTATTCTTTCTCAGATGAGCGAGAGCCTCGGCACGATAGTCCATGAAGCTCTTATATAGCTCTGGATCGCGCTCCTTGATACGCTTCTCATAATAGAAGCTATGCTCCCGAAACGCTTCAAGAGCTGTCGGATTATTTTCTGAAATACGCTTGGCAAGACGCATTTTCCTCATTTCAATGCGCTCCTCGATCTCCGCAGGCGAGATCCCGAGCTTTTCGGAAAGCTCGCGGATATGTGTCTCAAGGTGGTTGAGCAGTTCCTCCTGATCGAGGTCACTAATACCTTTCCACTGACCCTTTAGCTTGAGTATGTCATGGAGCTTTTGCTCAGGATCGCTGTCGCTTTCGGCGATCTCAGATAAAACTCTGAGTGCGTATTTCTCGATCTCATCCTCGGCAGCCGAACCGAATGCCCACTCAAATTCAAGGCGATGCTGGTTGCCGAACTCAAACGACTGCTGCTCCTTGAACTCGGATTCCTCAAGTATATAAGGAGGTCTGAAGCCGGCATTCTCAAGCGCTGACGGTATCGTTCTTCGGCAGTGACCGCGCTCGACAAGCTCACCAAGTCCAAGCGCGCGAAAACGATCGTTAAGCGTTCCGATGTGTGATGCAAAGTAGAGCTTCACTCCCGAACGATCAAGGCTTTTTTTGAGCGATTCAATGCGCTCGGCAGCCGTTATGTCGATGCTGCATATAGCTCCTGAATCGACTACAACACACTGTGTATCGGGCTTTATCGCACTTTCAATATCCCCTGTGAATATGTGGATGTTCGCGAAATACAAGTTTCCTGAAAAACGGTAGATCACTGCACTTTTCAGCGGAACTGCGTATGTGTTGCGGTCAAGACTGTGAAATCCCTCGTGACCGGGTATCACACCGAGGAACGAACGTTTCGGATTCGCTGTCTTGATGATGATCGACACAAATGAAAGTATCACACCGATAACAACTCCCATGACCGTTCCGAGAAGGAGCACTCCAAAAAATGCTCCGAGAAAGATGAGCAGCTCCCTCCTGTCCTGTGCATAAAGACGTCTCATCAGGTCAAATTCTACTGCTCCGAGAAGCGCTGAAATAACGATCGCAGTCAATACGGGAACGGGAAGATACTGTATGAATCCTGTCCCGAACATGAGTATCGCCGCCATTGTGACGGAAGCCGTCAGCGACATCACCTGCGATCTTCCGCCGTACTGCTCGCCCATAGACGTTCTTGAGACCGAACCGTTCACCGGACAGCAGCCTGTGAAGCACGCCGCGAGGTTTCCGAGCGAGTAGACGAGGATCTCCCTGTTTTCATTGAGCTTATAGCCGTTTCGATTCGCGACATTTTTTGATGCAAGGAGGGTTTCAGCCATTATCACGACCGCAATCGTAAGACTTGTAGTCAGAAGCGCGCTGAGATTATCGAAACAAGGCTTCGGGAAATGCCATGACGGCATTCCTTTTTTTACTGCTTCAAGTGTCGCAACACCATGACTTTTCGCGAATCCCATTCCTCCTATGACTGCTCCTGCCGCCATAACTGCGATCGCCATCGGAATCTTCGGGCAGACCTTTTTCGATATCAGCAGTATTGAAAGCGAAACGACTCCGAGCATGAGCGAAACGCCGTTGAAGTTGTCGCGGCACGTCTCGTAAATATGCACAAGCAGCTCGGGAAGCTCTCCTGCACCGCTCTTTCCGCCGAGAAGCTTAGGTATCTGCATGAAAATGATCGTTGTGGAGATACCGCTTATAAATCCGCCCATTACCGGAGTTGAAATGTATGTAACGACTCGTCCCGCCTTGAAAGCCGCCATAATGAGCAACCACAGACCGACAAAAAGTGTCACGAGCGGTATAAAAATCACCGCTTCATCAGAGCCTGCCTCGATGCCGAGCGATGCGATGAACGCACCGACAAGTGCGGCAGGCGCGGCATCTACTCCGAAAATGAACTGCGGTGAAGTCGAGAACAGTCCGAAAAAAAGAATCGGAAAAATAGAGCCGTAAAGACCGTATATCGCAGGAAGTCCCGAAACCTGCGCATATCCCATCGAGATCGGTATCGACACGAGCGCGATTATCACACCAGTCATTATGTCCCTCGGGAGAGTCTTGGACGAAATTTCCTTGATGTTCACTTTTCTGCCTCCTTCTAACCTAAATTAGCCGAGGGGTGCGGATAGATCGGACACCTCCCGAAAGTGCTCTTACTTCTCAGCCATTGTCTTTTTGAAGTCGATAAATTCCTCATATGTGCCCTGACGGTCAATGCAGCCTGTCGGAGTGATCTCGATTATTCGGTTAGCAGTCGTTTGAAGTATCTCATGGTCATGCGATGCAAGAAGGACTACTCCCTTGAAATTGATGAGACTGTTGTTCACGGCTGTGATGCTCTCGAGATCGAGGTGGTTAGTCGGACGGTCGAGCACGAGGCAATTTGAGCCGAAAAGCATCATTCTTGAGAACATACATCTCACCTTTTCACCGCCCGAGAGAACGTTTACGGGCTTGTATACGTCATCGCCTGAGAAGAGCATTCTTCCTAAGAAGCCTCTGAGATACGTTTCGGTCTCATCCTTGACCGAGTACTGACGGATCCAGTCAAGGATGGACAGCTCGCAGCCGTTGAAATACTCGCCGTTATCAACGGGCATGTACGATGTCGAAACAGATACTCCCCACTTGAACGAACCCGAGTCGGGCTGCTCCTCCTCCATAAGTATCTTGAACAGCATTGTGATCGCCTGTTCGCTCTCGCCAATGAACGCTACTTTATCGTTCCTGCCGAGAGTAAAGCTTACGTTATCAAGGAGCTTTACACCGTCAACTGTCTTGGAGATGCCATCCACTTGAAGGATGTCCTTACCCAGCTCACGATCAATGTCGAAACCTATAAATGGATAGCGTCTGCTCGATGCAGGAAGTTCCTCGACAGTCAGCTTCTCTATAAGCTTACGTCTTGAAGTTGCCTGATTTGACTTTGACTTATTAGCGGAGAAGCGCTCGATAAACGATTTCAGCTCCTTGATCTTCTCCTCGTTTTTCTTATTCTGCTGCTTTATCATGCGCTGGATGAGCTGGCTTGACTCGTACCAGAATTCGTAGTTTCCGACATACATCTTGATCTTCGTGTAGTCGATATCGACAATATGAGTGCAGACATTATTGAGAAAGTGACGATCATGCGATACGACTATGACAGTACCGAAATACTCCGACAGGAATCCCTCGAGCCACCGTACTGCATCTATATCGAGGTGGTTTGTCGGCTCATCGAGCAAAATTATATCAGGGTTGCCGAAAAGCGCCTGTGCAAGGAGGATCTTGACCTTTTCGTTGCCCGATAGACCCGCCATCTGAGCATAAAGCAGTTCCTCTGGGAGACCGAGTCCCTGTATGAGTTTCGAGGCATCCGATTCAGCCTCCCAGCCGTTCATCTCGGCAAATTCTCCTTCAAGCTCGGAAGCGCGCACTCCGTCCTCATCGGTGAAATCCTCCTTTGCGTAGAGCGCATCCTTCTCCTTCATTATCTCATAAAGACGCTCATTTCCCATAATTACCGTGTCGAGTACGGTGTAATCATCGTACGCAAAATGATCCTGCTTGAGCACGCTGAGACGCTCCTCCTTGGGCTTTATCACATCACCTGTAGTGGGTTCGAGTTCTCCGCAGAGGACTCTGAGAAACGTAGACTTTCCTGCTCCGTTCGCGCCGATAACTCCGTAGCAGTTACCATTTGTGAATTTGAGATTTACATTTTTGAACAGCGTTGCTCCGCCAAACTGTACACTAACATCTGATACCGTTATCATTTTCTTTACCTCCGTAAGCTTTATATCATTATAGCAAACGACAAAATACTTTGGCGTTTGCTATTTGCCGATCCGCACGGAGC
>DHYN01000087.1:9354-11452 GCA_002414125.1 Ruminococcus sp. UBA5129
GCGATGAATCTCGTGAGCATGACGAGCGTGATCTTCTCGAACGTGTCCCCCGTATCGGCAGGATAAAGCTTGAAATATCTTGACTCAGAACAGAGCCTTATCATCCGTATCCGACCAAGCTTCAAAGCATCTGCGAGTCCTGCGCTCGTATAAAGAACGAACGCCTTGTCGATCGCTATCGAACCGTCATACACGAAGCCGCGCTTCACGCTGATGTCAAAGTTTTTGTTTATGGCAGCGTATTTGAAGTACACATACCCGTTTTTCTGATGGGTATAATACATACTGCCCTCATACCCCATACTCATAGCTCATCGACCGATAAGAAATTTATGCAGCGAAACGAGGTCGGCTGCATTGACCTTGGTATCGGTGTTCATATCAGCATTCGTGAGGTTGATCTTCACCGAGTCCGCAGCTTCACTGAAGAGGTACTTCCTGAGAACCACCGAATCAAGAGTATTGACGATCTTATCATCGTTGCAGTCGCCGAGGATAACGGCTTCAGATTTTTCGGTCACAGGCTGAGTTGCAGAGGTAGTAGTCTGCTGAGACGAACCCGAATAGTAATCCGAGAGTGAGATACCGTTGCCTGACTGACCGAGCGGTATCTTATGATCAAGGCTGATAAATTTTCCGTTGCTGTCAGCCCATAGAGACGGCTTAACGAGAGCGTATTTTTCAAGATCCCATTCGGTCCAGTTGGTATCGCTCGCGATGAGTCCGCCGGTATCGCCTGAGTTCTCGTTGAAGCACCAGAATGTATGGTGGATACGCTTTTCGATCATATAGTCACGGAGAATAGTCATCCACTTTGTGTTGTCGCCTGTGGGATCCTTTTCACCGATAAATCCTCCCCATTCGCCCATGAGCAGCGGAGAGATGTTCTCCTCTACGAGATAAGCCCATGTGTCGTACCAGTAGTCCTCGAGGAGTGTCTCACGGGTAAAGTCCTTCTTGAACCACTCCTGCTCCCAAACGAGCGGACCGTAATCGTGCGGCGAATATACAAGCTGCGACTGATACTCACCGAGGTCAACAGGATAATCTCTTGCACCGCGGAAGTTTCCTCCCCACCATGCACCGTGATACGGCTGTGCATCGGGGTCGTCGTAGTGAGCGTAATCTGTTGACGGAGAACTCCAGTCAAAGCCCTTTTCAAACTTAGGATATACCTCGATACCTTCGACCATTACAAGGAGATTCGGATTCTTTCCGAGAACGGCAGCCGCACCGCGTTCTGCGGCATAACGCCAGTTATTTAAATCTTCAGAGCCGTCCCACTTGGCAAACTGACCCTCATCAGCCTTGCCGTGCGGTTCGTTCTTCAGATCGATAGCGATGATCGTATCATCGTCCTTATAATAATCGGCGAACCATTCAAGCGCTTCGAGCCAGTCCTCTGTGGAGTAGCTGCTTGTGTACCAAAGGGGAACCTGATGACCGGCAGATGCTGTCTCAGCGCTGTGGATGTCCATCATGATCTTGATTCCGTTCTCTCTGCACCACTCGACAGCCTGATTCCAAATGTCAAAGCTGTATTTTGGAGTGCCGCCCTCAATGCCCTCGACTGTAAGCTCGGGATTGGTGTACTGATTGATCTTCACCATTGCATCAGGTTCGTGCTCTTTCCACTGGAGAAGTATCTGCGTTGACATTGGCACACGGAGTAAGTTAAAGCCGTGATCCGCGATCTCGTTGAGCGCCCAGTGCATATTCAAGCTCCAGACTCCGTCAAAAACCTGACTTCCTACGTTGTAACCGAACCAGTTGCAGCCGGTGAGCCATACTGGATTACCGTCCATATCAACGATCTCGGCATTCTCATTAACATGAAGCCAGTCGTCATGGTATTCATCGGGAGCTGCATTGACTTTTTCGGCAGGCATTTTTCCTGCTGTACCTGCGATGAGCAGACAGGAACCTGCTGCCGCCGCTGCTATTCTTTTTAAAATAGATTTTATCATAAACTTACACACCCTTTTTAATCATAATAAGCTATTATAATTTTATCACAAAATCAGTTTTCTGTCAATATATCCTCGAAATTTGTACATATCGACAGCATTTTCTTTTATTTATGCATTATTGAGACGGC
>DHYN01000087.1:11598-11770 GCA_002414125.1 Ruminococcus sp. UBA5129
GACTCTGATAACCGTCTCAATATTAGATAAAAAGCAAATACTGTTTCCTTAAGCTGTGACTATACTGTCAGCGTTCTGGAGCTTCAGCTTTTCAACAGCCTGTTCTCTCATCTTATACTTGAGGATCTTTCCTGCGGCATTCATCGGGAAGCCGTCAACAAAATCAACATAT
>DHYN01000016.1:0-2906 GCA_002414125.1 Ruminococcus sp. UBA5129
TTACAAAAGTGCTTGCATCCTTACCAGACGCTACATAATTAGTAAGTGTATTTGACGTGTAGGTTGCGTTAGCATCGGGACAATCGTCATAAACCTTTGCTACAGACTCCATGAGCTCGCCTTCGATTGCAACAGCGATATCAACGCCTGAAACGAGCTGTCCGTGTGTATCAAGCATTACCTTGAGAACAGCGCTTGCATCCTTTTCACTTGCATCTACTTCGTAAATGTCCTTATCGAATGTGAATACGCAGCCGTCGCCCGGAACATCGCCGCCCTGTGTAGGCTGTTCCTTTGTAGGCTGTTCCTTTGTGGGTTCCTCTGTAGGCTGAGGATTTTCGCCGTTTGTTACATGAACAGTCATTGGCTTCATGTTGAGGAGACCCTCGCCTGTAGCAGCCTGAGCGATCTTTGTGTACTCGTACTGAGACTGTGTTGAACCAAGAAGTGTGCAGGGGAGGAGTCCCTTGTCATCGGTATAGAAATCGTAGAAGTCGATCACATAGTCGCCGGCCTTAGCGTTCTTGGAGATAACTACATCGAAGTAGTATGCCGGGAACTCATCCGATGTAGCTCCGAGCCAGTTCTTGTCGCCATGTGCAGATGACCATACAAAGCTTACAAACTTGTTGTCGATCTTTTCGCCCGAGGGATATACCTCATTCTCAAGAGTAAGAGCGACCATATTTCCTTTTGCGGAGTATAGAGTACCTGCCTCGGGATCAAACTCATCCTCCTCAAGCTCACCGGCGAAGAACGGGAGACACTTGGACGACCATGTTTCGCCCTTTGAATTCTTGAACGACTGTTCTTTTGAGAAGTAAGGGTTTATGATGTCAGCGCCGCTGGCACCATCTATTGTAGCAACAGAAACAGATGTTGAGTCACTGCCCTTAACGCCCCAAAGAGCCTGGATACAAACAACCTCAGACTTAGCACCTGACTGAAGGAAGAGACCGCAGCGAATAGTCTTGTCGCCGTTCTTGAGGTCGTCAGCAGTTACAGTGATCTCTGAGCTTCCTGCATTGTAGGAGTCAGTAACAGTGCTAAGATAAATCGTCTTAGAATCTTCGAGTGCATTTACCGCAGCAGGTGCTGCAACTGCCATTGCTGAAGCAAGTGTTGCAACTGAGGTAATTGCAGAAATAAATTTTTTCATCTGTAATAATTCCTTTCTTTAGGCTCGGGGAAGCCTATTGATTAAATTTTATTGGGGTTTTATTCCTCTGTTAATGGACAAATCAGATAATCTTATTCTTAGAGCTCAGCCTTAGTGATGAGCGAAGCAAGATACTGCTGGATTCTTGTAGCATCAAGTGAGTTTACGCCGTTGCCTGTATTATCTACGTCAGCATTAGCAGCCGCCTGTCCTGTGAGGGGCTTGTTAGATGCAACAGAAATAAGGATGACTACTACATCGTTGATAGTTACTTCACCGTCTACGTCAGAATCGCCTCTGAGAGTAGCGCCAATAGACTCTGTAGGCTTTACGCTTCCGATCGTTACCGTACCTGCTGAAGTCTTGACATCGTACATAACCGACTCTGTGCCGTCTACATAACCTGCAAAAATAGTGCTGTTAGCAGTTGAAGATGTCGAGTTCTGCTTACGGTCGACAGGAACTACCTCGATAGAAGTTGTACCGTCCTTAGCGTTTGAAGCTACTGTACCTTCGATCGTACAGAACGTTCCGCCCGACTGAAGCCAGTACTTAGAATCATCGAGCAGAGTGTTGTAAGTAAGATTTACAGTACCCTTAACGATCTCGCTGTCGAACACTGGAGCTGTCGAGTTTGAAGCATCTGCACTGCTTGCACCCGTATTTGTAAGTGCCCCCTGTGTAACCTTGGTCACGGTAAGTATGCTGCTGTCGTACTTCAGAGCAAAGTCACATGCCTGAATGCCCTTGCTTGGGATATCCTTCATGGATACCTCCACCTTGAATGTGCCGCCTGCCTCGGTCTGATCATCACCAACGCTGATCTGCACTGTCTCGCCGGCTGCGAATGAAACCGGGATAGCACAAACATTAAGTGAAAGAACGGCAGCCGCAACTGCACCGACGATTACCTTATTTGTCTTCATTTTCTATTTCCTCCTTCTTTAAAAAGTTATATAACAAAGGAACCTTTCGCCCCTTATTATATCATAGATTGAATGATCGCACCCTTTTTCGGATGCATGAGAGATACCCTCTATCCTTATTATATGACAGATGAAAAGCAAAGTCAATAACATTTTTTGCGGACTTTGCAAAACAGATCGGATGACGGCTTTTCTTGCCGCAGCGATGTCCCGCACGGAAAAGCACATCATAAGACCGTCCGCAGACAATATGGACATGACGGTATTATAAGTCATAAATTTCAAGACTTATTCTCACTATTTATTATATAACAGCTCACCAAAAAAGTAAATAGGTTCAAAATCTTTTTGGAATATTTCATAAACAATTCGGATTTTTTTGCACGCATTGCACAATAAACACTCACGAATCGTCCATAAACAAGCAGCTGCTATTGACAAAATGTTAATATGTTAGAAATTTTGCCGAGTATTCGCCTCTTCAGAAGATTCCGATGTGACTATATCCTCCTGCGAAACGCCTTGTACAGTCCGGTCGGCTGTGAGCTTTCTGAACTCCGGCGGGATATTATTTTCAATGATCCTGTCAACTACATACATGCCAAAATCCTTCGCATAGCCGTAAGGTGCATACGGAACACCGTGTCCCGAGGCAAGCTGATCGTTATACATATAATAAGGATAGAGCCGCATATTTGCAAACTGACCGTTATCGTAGTGATTTATCACCGGGATTGCTCCCACGTTTTCAAGTGACACCTCATTCGTCACGCCGTCAACTACAATATCGAGGTCGGCGATTTCGCCGACGAGGTTGAAGT
>DHYN01000016.1:2945-4640 GCA_002414125.1 Ruminococcus sp. UBA5129
CATCCGTGAGGTCAACGATGTGCTCTGCGGTATGGGAATGCGTACCTATTATCACATCCGCACCCCAGTTTACCATATCCTGTGCGAGCTCCTTTACCGCAGGACTTACCTCGTGGGTATCCTCATAACCCCAGTGTGCCGAAACGATGACAACATCTGCGAGCTGACCCGCTGTCTTTATCTGCCTTTCAATAGTCTCCTTGTCGGATGTCATGATGACTTTATAGGAGCTTGATGACGGTATCGAATATCCGTTGAGGTGCTCGGCGTATGACAGAAACGCCACCTTCACATCGTTGACCTCACGGATGCGGATGTTCTCGGAATCAGACTCGTCACGGTAGAGACCGAGGACCGTTATATCATTCATCGCTGAGCGCGAATCCCAGTAATCGAGGACAGCTCTGAGTCCGTCAGCGCCTTTGTCCATGACGTGATTATTCGCGAGGGTGAACACGTTGAAGCCAAGATTGATCATATCGTCGCCAAGCTCAGGCGGTGAGTTGAAATTGAAATTGCTTCCCGAGACCTCATATTCGCCGTTGCAAATGAGAGTTTCCTGATTGAGTATGCTGATGTCGCCCGAGCTGATAATGTCGCGGACATTTTCATAGAGCGGCAGAAAATTATAAGTACCGTTTGAGGAATGCTTTGCCGCCTCGCGGTAGACCGAGGTCTGCACCAGATTATCTCCTGCTGCAACAAGGTGGATCCTTTTATCCTCGGGTATCGGCTCAGTGGTAGGCTCTTCGGTCGTCGGCGCTTCGGTAGCGATCGGAACGGTCGTATCATCTGTACCCGAACCCATTTCTCCGACGAACCCTCCGCAGCCTGCAACGCCTGCTCCAACGAGCGCGAGTATTGCAAGCGCCCCAAAAGCACGAGCTTTTCTAAGTTTCATTATATGTCTCCTTTTTATCCAAAATTATTATAGCACACTTGATTTCGATTTGTAAATACCCTTTGTAACAACACAACGGAAATTTACAGTCGGTTTTATTTATGATTTGATCCTTCAACACCGCCAAGTAACGGAATATTGGCATTTCTCGGCACTGCTTATTTGATTTCGCCAGCATTTGTCTATTTCAACGAAATTTCGACATTCGTTTTATGCACAATTACCATATTGTGGATTGTGACAATTTTATAAATGTTTTCGGGTTTTCTTTTGTGATTTATGCAAATCAGACCCTTTGCTCGCGCTGGACTTCTATAAACCGCTCCGCAAGCGCCTCGGCTTCGCTGTACGCCGAAAGCTGATAGCAAGCGCCGCGGAACTTCGCCGAACCGTAATATCCGTTCATGTACCACGCGGCAACCTTACGCGCTTCGTGCATCGCAAGCTCCTCAGGCTTTTCGCTCAGCTCGAGTATCAGACGGATGTGTCCGAGCATCACGTTCATTTTCTCCTCAAGTGTCGGAGGATGGTATTCCCTCTGCTCAAAGTGCGATGCTATTTCATCGAAAACGAACGGATCACCGTAGCTTCCCCTGCCGATCATCACCAGATCACAGCCTGTCCGCTCGTACATAGCAAGACAGTCTGCAAGATCGCATACATCTCCGTTTCCGATAACAGGTATCGACACTGCACGCTTCACATCGGCAATAACGCTCAGGTCGGATTCACCGCTGTAGTACATGTCGCGTGTCCTGCCGTGGACTGCAACAGCGGAAGCTCCCGCCGACTCC
>DHYN01000016.1:4703-5752 GCA_002414125.1 Ruminococcus sp. UBA5129
TAAGCCGTGACCGCCTCGGCAAGCTTTACATCTCGCATAAGCGCAGAGCCTGCTCCCGTATTCACGACCTTCGGCACGGGACATCCCATATTTATATCAATGATGTTCGGCTCGTATCCAAGCACGATGTCAACGGCACGCTCCATGAACTCCGGCTCGTTCCCGAAAAGCTGGATCCCCATAGGGCGTTCTTCATCGGTAACGGTGCAAAGCTCCGCAGTTTTTCGGTCGCTGTAGCAGATTCCTTTTGCCGAGACCATTTCACTGACTACATAAGCCGCACCGTATCTCTTGCACATAAGACGGTATGCACGGTCGGCAACGCCTGCCATCGGTGCAAGGGCTGCCGTTTTGGCAACGCAGACCTTTCCGATATTCACAGTGGCACTCATTCAGTCTTATCCTCCTGCGCCTTGCCGTCCCCGCCCTTGAAAACGAGCAGCTTGCTGATGATATAGTTGAGGATGAGCACAACGACATTTGCAACGATCTTTGTTATCCAGTAGTTGATGCCGAGGGATTTGTTTCCGACAAACATCATGACTGCCTCGACTATGAGCGTGAAAACTCGTCCGCCGTAGAATGAAACAGCCTCCTTTGCGATCTCTGCCGAGCCCTTTGCTTTCGACTCGAACACCCATGCACGATTGGTCAGATACGCGAACGTCACTGCACATATCCACGAAATGACAGTGCTGACAGTGCTGACAACACCGACCCCGCAGCCTGCCGCTTCGAGAAGCGCCTTTGAGATACCTGCCGTCACGAAGCTTACTGCTGTCGTAAGGACTCCGAAAAACAGGTAAAGCCACTTCTCCTCATACTTATAATAAATGTTCTGAAGCGGCTTAGGCAGGATCCCCACACACGCCTTTATGAATTTATCCATATCTATCTTCCTTTCATAAATAGTCATACATTATTATAATAACAGTATTCCCGACATTTTGCAAGAGTTTTCTGAAATTTGTCGCGGAAACAGCATTTTCTTTTATATACGCAATATCCAGACGGTATCAGGACTGTGTCGAAGGTTTTGTTTCCGAATC
>DHYN01000016.1:5875-16682 GCA_002414125.1 Ruminococcus sp. UBA5129
ATACCGCCCGAAGTATTAAAGCAGGTGGAAATCGTCGGGACCCTTAGATCTGTTTAAGCCGTTTCCATATCCTGTGTCGGTATCGCTGTTGCTGTCGTCATTGTCCGTATACTGTACGGGCTCGGAACTGTACTCATCCGCATCGTTCATATCCTCGGCAGCGCCGCTCGGAGCTGTGGGAGGTACGGGCGGAACGGGTGGAACAGGCGGCATAGGCGGATTGTGTCCGTCTGCCAGCTTTCCTCCGAGGAAGCCTGCGAGAAGCGCTCTGATGTCAACGCCTGTAGCCTCTGTGAGACCGTCGGTGATCTTTGTCGTAGAGCTGATAATATCTCCCACGAGCCTGCTTGAATTGCCGTCGCCGTACATTGTGATCTTATCGACCTTGTTGAGCGGAGCGGCTGCATTCTTGACAACATCAGGGAGCGCCTTGAAGTACATTTCGAGGACAGCAGCCTCGCCGTACTTCTTCATAGCCTCAGCCTTGGCATTGATACCCTCAGCCTCAGCAAGACCCTTTGCACGGATAGCGTCAGCCTCAGCCTTACCTACCGCTGCAATACCCTCAGCCTCCTGCATCTTAGCAAACTTCTGAGCCTCAGCCTCCGCTTTCTTAGCCTCAGCCTCCTGCTCGCGCTGGAAACGATCAGCCTCAGCTTCCTTGCGAAGCTGATAAAGCTTAGCGTCTGCCTCCTGCTGAGCTCTGTACTTCTCAGCCTCAGCCTTTTTCTTGATCTCTGCATCGAGAGCCTTTTCCTTTACCTCAGCTTCCTTAGTCTTGAGCTCTACATCCTTTTCGGAAGCGGCAATATTTGCGTTTGCCTTCGAGATCTCGATAGTTCTGCGCTGCTCTTCCTTTTGGATCTCATAAGCGGCATCCGCAACAGCCTGCTGTGTATCTGCCTCTTTTTTGAGCTCTGCCTGACGAATAGCGAGCTGATTGTTCTTCTGGGCGATCTCGGTCTCGGCAAGAATTCTCGCATCGTTTGCTTCCTTCTTTGCGTTTGCCTTGGCGATCTCGATCTCCTTCTCGGATTCAGCACGCGCGATAGCAGCTTTCTTTTGGATCTTTGTGGTATTGTCGATACCGAGGTTCTCGATAAGGTTCTGATCGTCACGGAAATTCTGTACGTTGAACGATACTATCTCGAGACCCATTCTGTTAAGGTCGGGAGCAGCGTTTTCCTGAACCTTTTCTGCAAAAGCCTTACGGTCATTGACCATAGACTCGAGAGTCATCTGACCGACGATCTCACGCATGTTGCCCTCAAGGACCTCCCTTGCGATCTTGCCGATGTACACGGTGTCCTTATTAAGGAAGTTCTCAGCGCCGAGCTTGATGAGCATCGGATCGCTGCTTACCTTTATGTTTACGTTTGCATCAACATTGATGTTGATATAATCCGCTGTAGGCACTGCACTTGAAGTTTTTACATCGACTGCGATGAGCTGGAGCTTCAGCTTATCGACACGCTCGAAGAAAGGTATCCTTATGCTTGCCTTTCCGATAATGATCTTTCGTCTCAGACCCGAGATGATGTATGCAGTATCGGGCGGAGCTTTAAGATAGCCTGTGATGAGTATTATAAGAAATAATACTACGCCGATTGCGATCGGAATGATTGTTCCCCATGGTAAATCCATATTTATGACCCCATTTCATGATATTTTATACGGCTTGACCGTATGTCGACATTATATCACAAAAAAAGCTAAAAAGCAACATATTTCGTTAAAGTTTTTACTGTATTTCACCGATCTTTCACAATAGACCTCCTCGGAAACCGGATAAATGCTGAATAACGCAGGTTTCCGAGGAGGTCTATTGAAGAGCATCATCTATCGGTATGGTTGTGATGTGAGCTGACAAGTGACAGCATGTTCCATGTTGGAGAATTCACCGCACCGCTCTGATTGAGTCCCGTCAGCTTCTGGAATGTCCTGACCGCCTCGGCAGTCTTTTTGCCGAAAACGCCGTCTACGTCCAATGCGGAAAGATTATCGAAGCTGCCGCTCAAATCGCTGAGCATTGCCTGAACGATATGTACGAGCAGTCCGCTGTCACCCTCGCGGAGAATGTACGTTGATGACGGAAAAATGTTGTAGCTGCGCGGCGCTGAATTCAAATAACCGCGGTAGACACGCACAAGCGTATTCCATGTTGCGCTGTCAGCCGTACCGTTCTCGGGAAGCCCGAATTCGCGCTGGAACGCCCTCACCGCCGCCGCTGTCTCGGCGCCGAATATACCGTCCGGAATGACCATCGGTATCCTGCTGTATATCATCGAGACCGTTTGCAGGTAGTGCTGGAGCTCACGGATGTGTTTTCTTCTCTGTGCTGCTGAATATATCACGAAAATTCCTCCTATTTGATCGTATATCCGGGGTTCTGGAACGGTCTCTTGTCCGTACCGTAGACTATATCCGAATAAGTTCCCGAGATCAGATCCCATGTTGATGCACCCACAACTCCCGTAACAGGCTGGTCAAAAAGCTTCTGGAACGCCATGACCGACTGCTTCGTAAGAGGTCCGAAATAGCCCGTATTGCTCACCTTTGCGACCTCCGGATAAACCGAATTAATCGCCGTGAGATATTTCTGCAATATGCGCACATACTCGCTTGTAACGCCCTCCTTGAGCACCGTGCCCGGATAGAGAGCTACCGGTCCAGCGTCCTCAAACGGAACCGAATCAACTATGCCTTGGTATGCCCTGTTCAGATCATTCCATGTTCTGCGGTCAACGACTCCCGTCTGCGGTAGTCCGAAAACACGCTGGAACGATTTGACCGCTTCCTCGGTCTCGCTGCCGAAATATCCCGTGATGTCCACAGGACTGACAGCCTCATAATACGCTCCTATCACGGCAAGATAATACTGCACGACACGCACGACCACGCCCTGCATTCCTATGCGTGCATCCTCGGAATATTGCAGCGCTACCTCGTCAAACTTCACACCCTCGGAATTCAACTCCGCAACTCGCTTGACACTCGAATATATGTAGGTGATCTTATACCATGTCGCTTCGTCTATCACTCCTGTCTGTTCAAGATTGAATATCCCCTGAAACGTCTTGACGGCTTCCTCGGTCGATGGATCATAGATACCGTCAAGCTCGGGGATCTTGGGGATCGCCGGATAATTGCGCGATATTCTGTTCAGCATCACCTGCATAAGCCTGATCTCGTTGCCGCCGTCACCGGGTTTCAGCTCGAATCCCGGATACGATGCCTGACTCGACTGAACAGGAGCGTCCTTGACGATCTCTATGTCGTCACCGTAATAGCGCTTGAGTATCTCGTATGGAGTAAGTCCCTGACGAGCAAGCTCCTCCGAACCCCACTGGGAAAGTCCTCCGCACGTGACGGTCGTACCGTTGCAGAACGCTGTAAAAAGCGGCTCAACGCTTCCCTGCCGTCTGACGTAATCATTGAAGAGCTCATCGGTAATATTGCTGATGTTCTCGAACACCTCACGTCCGTTTATGAATTTCTGGTCGAACTGGGTGGATGAAGTGATGTCGAAATCATACCCTCTCGAACGATACCACTCGGTATAGATGCGGTTGAGCGCAAACGACACTATAACGTAAATGTTCGCTCTGAGCGCCGCCTCGTTCCATGTCGGATAGATCTCGCTTGAGGCTACGTTTTTCACATATTCGGGAAAGCTGACGGTCACATTCGCCGCATTGGAATCGGGCGTGCCGAGGTGAACTGTGATCGTTTCGGGGATATACGGTGTTCCTATAAGCATTTCAGACCTCCTTTACAGCATTGGTTCTTGGTTATAGTTCACGATCGTCTCCTCATCGGGACGCATGAACTGCGGAACGGGTATCATGCTGAAATTTTGCAGCGAGGTTATACCGCTGAACACAGGCACATCAACACTTCGTACATTGAAAAATCCGCGCGAACTGACGCTGATGTCGAAAAGTCCGTATGGCCGCACCCTGCTGCCCGGAGTGAGCGAGCTCTCTGCGTTCGGGACGGGTACGGAGAATCGTTTAGTCCTGCCGCTCTCATCCGTAACGTCAGAGCCGAGATAAAAGCGCCTGCCATCACTGACGGCGCTTATCGTCACCGTAGCATTCTCCACGGGCGAGGAATCATCTCCCGTGCGCACATTGACGAGGATAAATCCCTGCGAATCGCCGAGCAGCTCCGTTGGGACTGTCTCACGCGAAGCGTTCTCGGGCATAGTATCGGCAAGCGAAGAAATATCGGGCTCGGGATATTTCTCGTCCATAGTCATTTCCTCGGGAATAGTCTCCATCCTTTCAGGCTCCGTCATCGGTTCAGGCTCTTTCATCGGTACCTGTTCGGGCTCTTTCATCGGCTCCTGTTCCGGCACTTTTATCGGCTCGGGTTCTTTTNNCGGTTCTTTTATCGGCTGTGGAGTCGGCTCCTGCGCGGGAACAGGCTGCGTGCCTGGTGCAGCTATGTCGTTATCAGTTACATAGACACTCGCGGGAACTGCCGTTCTCCGCTGATACATCTTCATCATTTCCGCCTTGTATTTTTCAAGCTCGGTATCATTCATCAATAGATCGCCTCCGAATAAAGAATAGTATTCTATATTATTCCCCTCATCGACCCGATATTCCTTGACACATACGTTTTTTAGTGATAAAATTATTTTAGGAAAGCACTGATCAAATCCGGTGCTATTTTATTAAAGGAGTATACAGCATGTTCAGATCAGACCTTTTTAAAGAGGCTTCAAAAAGCCGTGCGCCGTCGAATTTAGCGCTCCAGATACTCTGCTTCATCGGTGTATTTATAGTCTCGTATATTTTTCAAGGTATCGTCGTAATTGCAGTCGCACTGCCGTTGATGATGCAAAAATTCAACGAGATAGGCGTTTTCAGCGGTGAATACGAATTCGATTTTGAGGAAATATACAATATATCAGCCGAGATCACCACTGACACGAAGGTAATGTTCGCCACGCTTTTCACAACGGCATTCGTGATCGTATGCAGTATCATTTTCTGCCTGCTCATCGCAAAGAGAAGCGCACGCTCAATGGGAATGACTCTCAAAAAAGCTCCTGCAAGCTACCTGACGGGAGCGCTGCTCGGAGGCGTGCTAATCACAGTAATACTTGGTCTGTCAGCGCTTTTCGGTGCGAATCGGGTGGTCAGCTCGGGAACATTCAACACAAAACTCATCATTCTCTTCTTTATCGGCTTTTTGATACAAGGTGCGGCAGAGGAATTCATCTTCCGCGGCTATCTGATGACGGAGATCGGCGGAAAGCACTCGGCTTTTACGGCGCTTGCAGTCAGCTCGATCGCTTTCGCGCTTGCACACGGCTTGAATCCCGGTATTTCGTTTCTTGCGTTCTTCAACCTCACGCTGTTTGCGGTCTTTGCAGGACTTTATATCATCCTCACGGAAAATATCTGGGGAGCATGCGCCATACATTCGCTTTGGAACTTCACTCAGGGCAATATCTGGGGTATCAGCGTCAGCGGCAGCGCTCAGACAAACTCGGTCTTCACCACCGAAGCGCTCAAGAATCAGCCGCTCCTCACGGGAGGGAAATTCGGCATCGAGGGCAGCATATGCACGACTATCGTTCTCGGCATCGCTGCGGTGATCGTGTGTGTCCTCCTTATGAAAAAGAAAAAAAGCGTTGGAGATCAACACTGATACAGATCTTATGAAATCAATAATAATAAACAGCTCCATGGGTATACTACCAAAAAGGAGCTGTTTTTTTATGTCTATTGTTCTTATCAGATCAATTATTCTTTATATTGTCGTTATTTTCTCTGTAAGGCTCATGGGCAAACGTCAGATCGGCGAATTGCAGCCGTCAGAACTCGTTATAACTATCCTCATTTCAAACATCGCAACGCTTTCAATAGAGGATCTGAGCATTCCGCTGATCGTGGGGATCACTCCCGTTCTGGCACTCGTGTGCTTTGAGGTCGTAACATCATGGCTATCGCTCAAGTCGCCGTGTCTGCGCAAGCTCATCTCAGGTGAACCTAAGATCATTATCAGCAATGGAAAGGTCAACCGAAAACTCATGCAGGATCTAAGACTTGATGTGGATGATCTGCTCACGTCACTGCGCATCAACGGTATTTTCGACCTCAGCGAAGTGCAGTACGCCGTTGTTGAGNNATGTCGGTGATGAAGAAGCCCACCCTCGATACCCCGACACGTTCCGATCTGGAGATCCCCTCCCGAGACTCTGATCCGCCTCAGCTCATCATCTCGGACGGTGTACTCATCGAGCACACGCTTAAACATATCGGAATGACTAAGACCAAGCTGAACAATATTCTCGGAAGCAAGCACGTCAGCATTCCCGATGTATTTATCATGACCGCCGACCGCTCGGGAAAATACTTCATCGCCAAAAAGGAGGAAAAACCATGACACGAACAAAAATAAGTATTTTTATCCTCGCCGCACTTGTAACTTTCAGCGCATCATCAGCGATCTTCCTGAAACGCCGCTGCAATGAGCTTATCGGTATCCTTGAGGATGCCAAGTCATACGCCGAAGCTGATGAGCTCGACGAGATCCTTGAACGGTCGGAGCAGTTTTCCGCAGAGTTTGATAAATTTACCGATCTCGCGCACTTTATCATTCGCAACGACAAGCTCACCGACATCGCGACCAAGTCCGAACGTATAGCTCCGCTTGCACTGAGCGCCTGCGATGAACTCACCGCAGACATCTCCGAGCTGATAGATATGATCTCTCAGCTCCGCGACAGTGAGCTGCCCTCATTTTCAAGAATTTTTTAAACAAAATGCACAATTAACGTATATTTCCATTGTTCAAAACATAGATTTTATACGTTATGACGATTTTTATCTATAAACAGGGTTGAATTATGTGAAACGTGTGGTATAATATTATTACAGACATTTCATGTCTCTACCTTGCAGTGACACTATCAGATACAGTTTGGGAGGTAAGTTTTGAAAAGGAAAATCATCACTATTGAACGTCAGTACGGCAGCGGAGGCAGCGTGATCGGCAAATTAGTCGCCGATAAGCTCGGCATCAGCTATTACAATCGCTCGATTCTCGAAGAGGCAGCGAAAAAATGTGGAGTCGAGCCCGAACACCTCGCAAGTGCTGAGGAAAACGTCCCAACAAGCTTCCTGTATTCCCTCATGCTGTCAGCTAATCCCAATAATTCGATGCTGGACAATCTTCCCCTCTCTGATAAAGTTTTCCTGATCGAAAGCGACATCATCCGCGACATCGCCGAAAAGGAGGATTCGTTCGTGCTTGTCGGCAGATGCGGAAGCTATGTCCTTGAGGACAAGGGGTGCTTCACGGTGTATATCTACAGCGATATGGAAAGCCGTACAAAGCGCGCCATCGAGGAATACGGCATCCCCGAGCGCCGCGCTGAGACATTGATAAAAAAGACCGACAAGCGCCGCGAGACCTTCTATAACGTGAACACGGGCAGAATGTGGCAGGATAAGGAGGGATATTTCCTCTGCCTCAACAGCGCACTGCTCACAGATGAGGTATGTGCCGATCTTATCATCGAAGCGTACAAACGCTACAACAATGCTCAAAACGACTGATTTGTCCGTTATAATGATATTTAGTTTTGTTAATATATCTCTCTTATTATGAAAGATGCANNCCGTCTGTATTTTGAGGTCTATTGATCCTCTGACTGCGTATTGGTCTGTGATACCGATCCGGACTCGCTGTACTCAAGAATATTTCCCGGCTGACAGTTGAGCGATCTGCATATCGCATCAAGTGTAGAAAACCTTATTGCACTGACCTTTCCCGTTTTGAGCTTTGAAAGGTTGACATTGCTGATACCCACCATTTCGCTTAGCTCATTCAGACTCACCTTTCGGTCAGCCATTACTCGGTCAAGTCTTAAAATAATTGCCATAAACGCCCTCCTTAAACTGTCTCATCGGATTCCTGCTGGAGCTGTGCGCCGTAATTGAAGATCTGTACGAAAAGGAATACTGCAATGATGAGGATGATAGCCGTGAAGTTGATATTGAGATTTAAGCCCGAAACACTTGCAAATGAAGCATATTTGAACGAAGAGCCCGAGAAGAGCGAGATAACGCCGAGAGGAATGAGAGAGTACGCAAACGCTTTCATGCGCTTGATAACGTTTGCCTCAAAGGGCGACTCACATACTGAGAAAGCCTTTGCGAGCTTCTGTGTGAATACGAGCAATACTGTGATAGCTGCGAGGTAAATAGCTGCAAGGAAAAGTCCAACTGCTGCCATTCTGATAAAGTGTGCCGCATCAATGTTATCTAAGTTGACCGAGCCCTCAAAGACTCCTGCGTTATCTTTCATCTCAGCCTTTGTGATGTCTACCGATATACCGCCGAATCTGATCGACTGTCCCTTGAGATCGCTCTCCATGTCATCGAAACCAAAGAACTTAACGGGAAACTTATCATCGACCTCATAGCTGAAATTCACATCAGCGCCGCCGCTGAACTTTACCGTATCCTTAGGAGCTGCTAAGCAAATGAATCCGCCAACGATACATGCAACTGCTCCGATAATGGCAATGATCCTACAGATAAGTGTAATGATGCTTGAAACCTTTCCTATCGTGTTGATCCTTTTGATGATATCGTTTTTCATAATAAAACCTCCGTAATGATTTTGGTCTGAGGTGTTCCCCTCAGCTTATGTTATGAGTATATCACGAGATTTTACGTTTGTCAATGCTTATTTATCGCTAAACGATAAATATTATACGTTTGCATAGATATGAGATTTTAAAATCGCCTTTCCATGTGCAATTTACACGATAAATAATTATCGAATAACGATAAATCATTATCGTTTCACGAACTGCATTTATCCATTGAAACATAAAAAAACCTCAATGAGCCTTGACCCATTGAGGTTTTCGTATTATCTTTGACTATGATTCATGCAGCGAACTGCCGAACCGAATTACTTGCCGAGTCTTGCCTCGAGCTTGTCAAGCTCTTCATAGAGAGCTGCGGGGATCTTGCCGCCCTTAGCAGCAATATCATCGTTGTAGTATCTTCTCATCTCAACGATCTCCTTCTTCCAAAGGTCTGTATCAACGTTGAGGAGCTTATCCATGATCTCGGGAGTTACCTCGTCCTCAATGCCTGAAACATTGATGTCGCCCTTCTTAGGAAGATAACCGATAGCAGTCTCTTCAGCATCAACAGTGCCCTCGCATCTCTTGATGATCCAGTCGAGAACTCTCATATTGTCACCAAAGCCGGGCCAGATGAAGTTGCCGTTCTCGTCCTGCTTGAACCAGTTAACGTTGAAGATCTTAGGAGCCTTATCGCCGAGCTTCTCGCCCATTTCGAGCCAGTGTGCCCAGTAGTCGCCTACGTTGTAGCCGATGAAAGGCTTCATAGCCATAGGATCGTGACGGAGTACGCCTACAGCGCCTGCAGCGGCTGCTGTTGTCTCGGAGGATACAGCAGAACCAACATATGTACCGTGTGTCCAGTCGAATGACTGATATACGAGAGGAGTTGTAGATGCACGGCGTCCGCCGAATACGATAGCAGATACAGGAACTCCCTCGGGATTATCGAATTCAGGTGAGATGCAGGGACAGTTTACAGCGGGAGCTGTGAAACGTGAGTTGGGATGAGCAAGCTTCTTGTTCTTGCCGTCAGCGCCGATCTCAGATGTCCACTCCTTGCCGTTTGTCTTGATTCCTGTCCACTCTGTAGCGTCCTCGGGAGGATTCTTGTCGAGACCTTCCCACCAAACAGTGTTCTCAGCGTTGTTGAGAGCAACGTTTGTGAAGATAGCGTTCTTCATTGTAGAAGCGAGTGCGTTGAAGTTAGACTTAGCATTTGTACCGGGAGCAACGCCGAAGAAGCCGTTCTCGGGGTTGATAGCGTAGAGTCTGCCGTCCTTGCCGGGCTTGAGCCAAGCAATATCGTCACCTACTGTGAATACTTTGTAGCCGTCCTTGAGATATCCCTCGGGCGGAATGAGCATAGCGAGGTTGGTCTTACCGCAAGCTGATGGGAATGCAGCACAAACGTACTTTGTCTCGCCGTCGGGCTTCTGAACGCCGAGAATAAGCATGTGCTCAGCCATCCAGCCCTCGTTCTTGCCCTGGAATGAAGCGATACGGAGCGCAAAGCACTTCTTGGAAAGGATAACGTTTCCGCCGTATGCTGAGTTGATCGACCAGATAGTGTTGTCCTCGGGGAACTGAACGATATATCTGTTCTCGGGATCAACATTAGCCTTTGAATGGAGTCCGCGAACAAAGTCGTTTGAATCGCCAAGCATGTCGAAAGCAGCCTTGCCCATTCTTGTCATGATGTTCATATTGAGAACAACGTAGATAGAGTCTGTGAGCTCAACGCCTACCTTAGCGAGAGGCGAACCGATCGGACCCATTGAATAAGGGATGATATACATTGTCTGACCCTTCATAACATCCTTGTACATGGGTCTGAGCTTAGCGTACATTTCCTCGGGGTCGCACCAGTTATTTGTCGGACCTGCGTCTTCCTTTGTCTTTGTACAGATAAATGTTCTGTCCTCGACACGAGCAACATCGTTTACTGCTGTTCTGTGATAGAGACAGCCGGGGAGCTTATCCTGATTAAGATAATACATCTTATTCGGGTCGCCGTCGGGGAGTGAAGTTACCTGAGCTGTGAGCTCATCGAGCTGCTCCTTTGAACCGTCGATCCATACTACCTTATCGGGGTTGCAGAGAGCGACCATTTCATCGACCCACTTTAAAACATTTGCATTGTTTGTCAGTGACATTTCAAAAACCTCCTAAATACTCTGAGCTGCC
>DHYN01000016.1:16850-18244 GCA_002414125.1 Ruminococcus sp. UBA5129
AGTACCCCCTTTTTAAGAGGATAAAGGCAATTTTGATAAGACGGCAACGTAATACATCTCTTGACAGAAATACGAAAAACGAGCTCCGTCAACGCCTGAATATTACACAGAAAATTATTTTTTCTTGTTCTTCATAAGCAAATACCCGACGATCAACATAAGAACGACTGTCAGTATCACGGGAAATATCCACGTTTCCGCAATGGGCAGCGTTCCCGTATTGATACCGTAAAACGCGAATACGATATTTGGTATCTCGAGGATTACCGTGAATATGGTCAACCGCCACATTACGATATTCTGATTATTTGAAATTACCGATGAGAAACCGTCCATCATGCTCGAAAGGATCTGAGTATAGATATTCGCCATCTCGATAGCCTGCTTCATCTCGATAAGAACGTCCTCAAGGAGATCCTGATCCTCGTCATAGAGCTTCATTACTCTGCCGCGGAATATTTTCTCGATCGTTGCTTCATTGGCTTTTAGCGAGGTGGAAAAATATACGAGCGATTTTTCAAGTGCAAGAAGCTGCATCAAAAGCTCGTTTTTCATCGCATCATGGAGCTGCTGCTCGGCTGCGGACGAGATCTTATCTATCTGTTTAAGGTAGATGAGGAACAGTGTTGCGATCCTCAAAAGCAACTGAAGTACAAAACGCGTCTTGTAGTCGGGTCTTAAGCTTCTGATGCTTCCCGCTACAGCCTCGTCGATAATTCTTGCGGGTTTGAGCGATATTGTAAAAACGTACTTATTCGTCAAAACGATACCGACAGGCATCGTATAGAACATCGAATTGTTATCATCGTCGATCTCGGAGACAGGCGCATCGACAATTATCAGCGCTTGTTCGTCCTCTCTCAATACGGGACGATTCCTCCTCATCGAGTGCGGACTTAACGAATCCGCTGTCAAGCCCGTAGACGTCTATAAGATCCTTTATCTCTTGCGGATTCGGGTCAACTACCGAGATCCAGCATCCGTCCTTGAGCTCAGTGGTCGCTGAGAGAATTCCGTTTTCTGAATTGTAAAAAGTAATCATACACATTGCGCCCGTCATATGACAGGCGGCACTCCTTTCACCGAAGATACTTCGGCAAAAGACGGAGAGCAGAGCTTACCCTTACCGAAGCTTGAAAAAGATCATGTTTTTCCCATAAGGGTCAGAACTCATAACTGCACCTCCATAATTTTCATATATATTTATTATATCAAATCCAAACAGCTTTTACAAGTGTTTTTAAAAATTTTCATAGCTTTTGAATATGCAAACATCATTTATTATGATATACTGAGACATTATCGAAGTCGTTGTTCCCGAATGTCTGTCAAAAGATGGTTTTCTTGCCGTTCCTCCAAAAATTTCTTTATCCCCTTTTGGGGATAAAGGGATT
>DHYN01000016.1:18292-23434 GCA_002414125.1 Ruminococcus sp. UBA5129
TCATTGACAAGTGTACAATAATAAATGCTGTTTGTATTCAAAATCCCTTGCAATTTACCTTACTAATATGGTATAATATAAGTGAATGTCGAAAAACGACAAAATCAATACAGAGGTGAACGTTCCATGACAGGAGAAGAAATCAAAAAGGTCGTCGAGATACTGCTTCAATATCTTGTCCCGACGCTAAAAGTGTTCGGATTTACACTGCTTTACTCAATACCGCTCGGTATGATCGTGGCATTGCTGAAAATGTCAAAGATCAAGCCTATCTCGTGGATCACCAATCTATACATACTCGTAATGCGCGGAACTCCGCTCATGCTTCAGGTGATAGTCGCGTACTATGCGATACCTATGCTCAAGCAGAGCGAGGGGTTACCGTCATTTATGCAGAACCTCCTCGCATCGGTAGATATAAAATCGGACAGCTTTATGTTCAACGCGGTCATTGTGGCTTTCACGCTGAACTATGCCGCATATTTCGCCGAGATCTTCCGCGGAGGGATCGAATCCATTCCGAAAGGTCAGTACGAAGCCGCTGCCGCGCTCAGCATGACAAAGACACAGACCTTCTTCCACATTATTCTTCCGCAGGTAATAAAGCGTGTAGTTCCGGCAAGCTCGAACGAAATTATCACGCTCGTTAAGGATACCTCTCTCGCTAACGTAGTCGCCTACGCCGAGATCACTATGAAGGCTAAACAGCAGATGCAGCTCCACAGCTCACTCGTGCCGCTGTTCATCGCAGGCGCATTCTATTTCGCAATGGCTATGATACTCACAGTCATCTCCTCGATCGTCGAGAAGAAGCTCAATTACTACAAATAAGGAGGTATAGCTATGGCAATGCTTGAAGTCAGAAATATTTCCAAGAGCTTCGGCTCGAACAAGGTGCTCAAGGACATATCTTTCAATGTTGAAAAGGGCGAAGTGCTTGCGATAATCGGACCCTCGGGAAGCGGAAAATCCACGCTGCTTCGCTGTATAAACCAACTTGAAAGAGCTGACGGAGGTACGATAAAGGTCTGCGGACTCGATATGCTCGTGAAGAATGAGCGAGGAAAGACCGTCTATGCTCCGCCGGATAAGCTCCGCGAGATCAGACTCAAGATCGGACTCGTTTTCCAGAATTTCAATCTCTTTCCGCATATGAACGTCCTCCGAAACGTCACCGAAGCTCCTATACGCGTACTGAAACAGAAGAAAAGCTCCGCCGAAGGATACGCAATGAAGCTCCTGAGCCAAATGGGTCTATACGATAAATCAGAAGCCTATCCCTGCGAGCTTTCGGGAGGTCAGCAGCAGAGAGTTTCCATTGCGAGAGCCCTCGCGCTCGACCCAGAGATGCTCTTCTTCGACGAGCCGACCTCCGCACTCGATCCCGAGCTTACGGGCGAGATCCTAAAGGTAATCAGAAAGCTTGCCGATGACGGCATGACAATGGTCATTGTAACTCACGAAATGGCTTTCGCCCGTGACGTTGCGGATCACGTCATATTTATGGAAAACGGTGTTATCGCCGATGAGGGAACTCCCGAGCAGCTATTCGGCGCAAACGCCTCCGAGCGTACAAAGCAGTTCCTCCAGCGCTATTGATAGGGGTGAAATTATGAATTCATATGTAATAGGCGTACTTGTATCGAACCTCGCAGGCGTGCTCTCGAGAGTTTCAGGTATGTTCACAAGACGCGGCTTCAATATAGACAGTCTTACCGTAGGTGAGACCGAATCAGCCGCTTTTTCGCGTATAACAATAACATTCTGCGGCGATGAGGGTACAAAATGTCAGCTCATCAAGCAGCTTGAAAAGCTCCATGACGTCAAGGAGGTCGAGGTGCTCGACCGGAACGAGATCGTCTCGCGCGAGCTCCTGCTCATCAAGATCAGGAACGCTCCCGAAACACGTCAGGACATCATGACGGCCGCCGAGATATTCAGAGCAAAGATAATCGACTATTCGTCCGCGGCACTGATCTGCGAAATAACAGGCGAGACCTCAAAGCTCGATGCCTTTATCGAGCTTCTGAAGCCCTGCGGAATAATTGAAATGTGCCGTACAGGCGTTGTTGCCCTTGAACGCGGCGAAAACTGCCTGAAAACCATCAGATGACCGAGGAGTGATAAATAATGACAGTAAATGAGATGCAGCAGGAGATCGTCCGCCTCAAAGCAGAGACCGATACTGCTATACTTGTCCACAGCTACCAGACACACGACATTGCAGAGATAGCTGATTTTATCGGCGACAGCTATAAGCTCAGCGTAGACGCTAAAAACCTTTCACAGAAAAATATCCTGTTCTGCGGAGTCCATTTTATGGCTGAGACCGCAAAGATGCTCTCACCCGAAAAGCGCGTTTTCCTTGCAGCCAAGGGTGCAGGATGTCCTATGGCAGAGCAGCTTACCGCTGAGTACATCAGCTCGCTCCGCGCAGAAGAGCCTGACAGAACGGTGGTCGCTTATATCAACACTACCGCTTCGCTCAAGGCAGTCTGCGACGTCTGCGTTACCTCGTCAAGCGCCGTTCAGATCGTCAAGGCTCTCGAAAACGACAAGATCCTCTTTATCCCCGACTGCAACCTCGGAAGCTTCGTCAAGAAGAATGTTCCCGAAAAGGATATCCGTCTCGTTCAGGGCGGCTGTCCCGTACACGCCGCGATGACTGTCGAGGACGTAAAAAGGGCGAAGACCGAGCATCCCGATGCGCTGTTCCTCGTTCATCCCGAGTGCAAGCCCGAGGTGACAGAAATGGCTGATTACGCAGGCTCCACCTCTGGAATAATCGCATTTGCAAAAAAGTCGGATGCGCAGGAGTTCATCATCGGAACCGAGCTCTCTATAGCCGAGCACCTCAAATATGAGTGTCCCGATAAGAAATTCTATCCGCTCAGCAAAGGGCTTATCTGTCCCGATATGAAGCTCACAACGCTTCCCGATGTGTACAGCGCTCTTATCGGCATCCGTGACGGCGGTGCGTTCGAGATCGAAATGGACGATGAGCAGATCGCAAAGTCCGTTAAATGTATAAACGAAATGATAAGGCTTGGAGGATGATATGTCAGATATTATCGAAAAATTGTCCCAAAACCGCGACCTGAGTGACGATGAGTTCAGAACGCTCATAACATCGGACGACCCTATACTCGCCAAGGAACTGAGTGCGCACGCCGATGCAGTGAGACGTGAAAATTACGGTACAGCGGTGTTTCTGCGCGCTTTAATCGAGATGTCGAACTGCTGCGTAAACAACTGTCTCTACTGCGGCATCAGACGAGGCAACATCGGTTTAGAACGATACAGGCTGAGTCCCGAGGACATCTTAATGTGCTGCGAGGTCGCCTATCAGCTCGGACTTCGCACATTCGTGCTTCAAGGCGGTGACGATGCGACGTTCACGGACTCGTATATGTGCGCGCTGATCGCAAAGATCCGCACGAGATTCCCCGACTGCGCAATAACGCTGTCGATCGGCGAACGCTCCTACGAGAGCTACAAGCGTATGCGAGATGCAGGCGCTGACCGCTATCTACTGCGCCATGAGGCTGCCGATGAGGAGCTTTACTCGCGCCTGCACCCGTCGGAAATGAGTCTCGAAAACCGAAAAAACTGCCTGCGCAGTCTCAAAAAGCTCGGCTACCAGACGGGCGCGGGATTTATGGTAGGAGCTCCGTTCCAGACCGCCGACCACCTCATCGCCGATCTGCGCTTCTTGCAGGAGATACAGCCTGAAATGATCGGCATCGGTCCGTTCATCCCACACAGAAGTACCGTATTCGCGAACGAAAACAAGGGCTCGCTCGCTCTCACTCTCAAAATGATCGGAATAATCAGACTTATGTTCCCGAAAGCGCTCATCCCTGCGACTACGGCTCTCGCATCGAGTGATCCGAGCGGCAGGGAGCTTGGTCTGAAAACAGGCGCAAATGTCGTTATGCCGAACGTTTCTCCGCTCTCGGTGCGCAAACAGTATGACCTGTACGACAACAAGCTCTCCAGCGGCGAGGAGGCATCAGAGGGACTTGAGTCCTTGTACAAAAAGATCACCGAAGCAGGCTATACGGTGAGTCAGGAGCGCGGCGATGCGCTGAAGGATCCCGAGATAGAAGCCGTAAGGTTCAAAAGAAATCCATACGTTTAAGGAGATAATTATGAAAGTAAAATTTCACCTTCCCGAATTTGCAAAGCAGTATAAATTCAATCTCATGTGGCTCTCGATGATGCAGAATCGTCCCGAGTTTTTCCGCGAGGGAGTCGAGATCGCATCGGTATACGGAGTTTTTCCTCCGTCGATCTGGAACGGCGGCAGACCGCAGGGAGGCTCTGCCGATAAGGACTTCATCCGTGCCGTTATCAAGGCTTTCAACAGTCAGGGCATTCCGATAAGATTCACCTTTACCAACCCTATGCTCGAAAAAAAGCATCTCAGTGACAAATTCTGCAATATGGTCATGGCTATGGCAGACAACGGGCTCAATGAGGTCATCGTTGTTTCGCCGCTGCTCGAGGACTATATCCGCAAGAATTACCCAAGCTACAAGCTGACAAGCTCAACCTGCAAACGCCTCAACACGATCGAGCTGCTCAATGCCGAGCTTGAAAAGGACTACAAGCTCGTTGTTGTGGACTATGACCTCAATAACCGCTTCGACCTCCTTGAACAGGTCACCCACAAGGAAAAATGCGAGATTCTCGTGAACGCTTGCTGTCAGGCAGGCTGCAAGCGCCGTGTCGAGCACTATAAGTCGATCGGTTTACAGCAGATCGCCTACTGCGAGCACATAAAGAAATACCCGAATCTTCCGTTCGATAACAAGCCTATCCTCGCAAAGACTCTCGGCGAGGACTTCCACTGCCCGAGCATGGACCGCGGTTTCTTTGACATCAAGCCTCAGCCGACTCAGATATCGCCCGATGATATTTGGGAAAAGTACGTTCCCATGGGCTTCAACCAGTTCAAGATCGAGGGCAGGACTGCCGACATCCTCAACCTCATCGAGCCGTATCTCCTCTATATGGTCAAGCCAGAGTGCCGTGACGAAGCGCGTTACAGACTCCTTTCAAGCCTCGACCAGAGCGGCGCGATAAAGCTCTCGTAACACAGAAAAGTATTCGCTTTTTATGCAATATCCGAGCGGTATC
>DHYN01000016.1:23498-26442 GCA_002414125.1 Ruminococcus sp. UBA5129
AAGGGGATATAGGTGTTTTTGGTAGAACCGCAACAAATTTATCGCTTGGCAAAAAATTCGAGAGCGAAGTTTCCGATAATTGTCCGGATATTAGATAAAAAGAAATACATTTAACAATATTTCCCGCGGAGTATTACCATATCAAGACTCGACAGAATTCCGTCACCGTCAAGGTCGAACCTCTGTACCGCTGTATCTGGGATGCTTTCACGTCCGACAATATGCTTTGCGAGCATGACGAGATCGGCAGCCGAATAGCTCTCCGCCGCTTCACCGCCCTCCATGAAAGCCGCAAGCTTATCGTACCAGAAGCTTCCCAGCTTCGCATAGCCGTCCACCGATGGGTGAACTCCGTCACAGAGGTCGCCCTTACCGAGCACTGCGTTCACGTCAGCGAGCGCGATGCGCTTTCCCTCGGACGATTTGCGTTCCGCGATCTCGCGAATCGACGCATTGTAGGCATCCACGCACTCGTCCATGTACTCCGTTGTAAAGTAGTACTCGTTTATGTAGAGGTGATTTTCGGCGTCCATACACGGTATCGTTGCGAGATAGAGCATTCCGTCCTCGGGCAGCGCACCGAGTATCGTATCGACAAGCGATTCGAGTCTTGTACCGATATTTGCAAGGTCGTAGTGGCTGAGAATGTCGTTCGTACCGATCTGGAGCATTACCACATCCGCAGGGTATTCCTCCATGAGCCATTCTATGAAGCTTGAAATACCCGTGCGCTGACCAGAGATCGAGGCCTCCTGTGGGATGTTGTCGATCGAATAGCCGCTGTAGCCTGCGTGCTGCGGGTCGTAGCCCGAGCCTCCCCAGTTCGGTCCGACAAAATCGACTCTCTCGGAAAAGCCGTTCTGCACAAGCAGTTCGCAAAGGGTATTGCGGTATCCTCCTGTTGTTGTGAAGCCGTCTGTTATCGAGTCGCCAAGTGGCATAACGCGCAGCTTCCCTGAAGAGTCCTCCGCGGAAGCCGCCGTTTTCCCCGAAAGCCCGAGGAGCATTATCCCGATACTCAGCACCGTACAAATTATTCTTTTCATATCATCAGCCTACCGTGATCGAGCCGTCTTTCCAATGGCTGAAAGCGTATGCCTGAAGCTTGGGATCCATATTTGAATCGGAGAACTTATCTCCATCGATCTCAAAAAACGTGAGCGGATAAACTGTTCCAAGCTGTGCATCATCGGGCACTTTGAAGTAGAACGTTGCCACCTCGCCTGTGCTGCCAACATCACCTGTTCCTACCGCTGCGAAGAAGAGCGCGTAGAGGTTCTCGGCAA
The DNA here is from genome assembly GCA_002414125.1 of Ruminococcus sp. UBA5129. Taxonomy (GTDB): domain Bacteria; phylum Bacillota; class Clostridia; order Oscillospirales; family Ruminococcaceae; genus Ruminococcus. The sequence goes on from DHYN01000016.1 coordinate 24,785, forward strand.
CCATTTTTTCCGTTCTGTTGTCGGTCCAGACAGCGGCTGTGAATGCAACCATATTTTCGGATGCAGGACCCTGCTCGAACTTAGCTACATCCCCCATACCCATCTGAGCCTCAAGCTCCATCGGGTAGGCAAAGTGTATTCCGCATGCCTGCCAAAGCTTTTCTGCGCCGATTATCGAAACCGTTACCTCTGCGATCTCTCCCGGCATAGCGTGGGAATTGCTGAGCTCGAACGTGGGAGAAGCTCCCGAGTCGGGAACAGCATTCGGGTCGGCAGTGTGACCGTACTCGAGCTTGAGCTGTGCTCTGCTCGATTCCTCGCTGCTTGAGCCTTTTCCCGAGCTTTTGCCCGAGCATCCGCTCATGAGTGAGGCAGATGCAATAATCAATGAAGCTGCAATAGCCGCTGAACGTTTCATTTACTCTTCCTCCTTTTTTTCGCGGTGACGGAAAGCTTGTTCTCTTCATTCACCGATACGTCTATCGTCTTTATCTCGGAAGCGCTTTCGATTATCAGCTCGGCGATCTTATCCTCTATCTCGGAGCGGATAACGCGTCTGATGTCTCGCGCGCCGTAGGGCTTTCCATGGGACTGCTCTGCGATCTCCCGAAGCGCCTTGTCGTCGTAGGTGAGCGTGATATTCTTCTCGCTCAGAGGCTCCTTCATCTCGTCAAGCATGAGCGCTGCGATCGAAGCGAAGTCCTCCTTTGTGAGCTGTCTGAACACAATGATCTCGTCAATACGGCTGATGAATTCGGGACGGAGGAAATCCCTCAGACCCTTGATAGCCTTGTCGCGTGAGATGTCGTTTTCGGTACGGTTGAAGCCTACGCCTGTAGATTTGTCGGTCGAACCTGCATTTGAGGTCATGCAGATGATCGTGTTCTCGAAGTTTATCGTTCTGCCGTGAGCATCATCGACCTTGCCCTCATCGAGTATTTGCATGAGGATATTCATAACATCCGGGTGAGCCTTTTCGATCTCGTCAAACAGGATCACGGAGTAGGGTCTGCGGCGCACCTTTTCGGTGAGCTGACCCGCCTCATCGTAGCCGACATATCCCGGAGGAGAGCCGATCATTCTTGCAACTGAGTGCTTTTCCATATATTCGGTCATATCGAGGCGGATGAGCGGCTCGGTGGAGTCGAACATCTCCTCGGAAAGCGCCTTTACAAGCTCTGTCTTTCCGACGCCCGTAGGTCCTACAAAGATGAACGAAGCAGGTCTGCGACGCTTATTGAGTCGGACTCTTGTACGCTTGATAGCCTTTGCAAGCGTTTCCACAGCCTCATCCTGACCGAGAACACGCTTTTTGAGCTCTCCCTCGAGCTTTGCGATCTTGAGGAACTCCGTCTCGGCGATCTTGCTTGCAGGGATACCCGTCCAAAGCTCAACGACCTTGGTAATGTCGGACTCCTCTACCTGAACGCTCTCAGCCTTTTCTTTAAGTGCAGCCTCGTTCTCGCGCGCATGGATGAGCTTGCCCTTGACCTCGGCAAGCGCCTGATAATCAGGCTCAGACTGCTCTGAAAGCTCCTTTTCGAGTTCCTCCATGACCTTGAGCTCCTTTTTGAGCTTGTCGTACTCGGCAAGCTCCGGTGAGCGGATGCAACAAGCCGCACAGCCCTCATCGAGCAGGTCGATAGCCTTGTCGGGGA
>DHYN01000016.1:26581-27200 GCA_002414125.1 Ruminococcus sp. UBA5129
GCGCCTTTCGAGAGCTGAGTCCTTTTCGATATATTTTCTGTATTCGCTGAAGGTCGTTGCGCCGATGACCTGAACCTCGCCTCTTGAAAGGGCAGGCTTCAGGATATTTGCGGCGTTCATCGAGCCCTCGGAATCGCCTGTACCAACGAGATTGTGCACCTCGTCAATGAAGAGGATGATATTTCCCTCACGCTTTACCTCGTCAATGAGACCCTTGACACGGCTCTCAAACTGACCTCTGAACTGAGTTCCTGCAACGAGTGCGGTGAGGTCAAGGAGATAGAGCTTCTTATCCTTTAGATTGAACGGCACGTTTCCCTCATTGATACGCTGAGCGATACCCTCTGCGATAGCGGTCTTGCCGACACCCGGTTCACCGATAAGGCAGGGGTTATTTTTTGTACGTCTTGAAAGTATCTGGATAACGCGTGCGATCTCGCTGTCTCTGCCGATTATGTTATCGAGCTTTCCCTCGGCGGCTTTNNTGGTGCAGTATGAGCCGAGGAACTTTGGCTCCTTGCTCTCCTTGTTCTTCTTCCTGGATCCGAAAGCACCGAAGATACCCTTTTTACCGGGCTTTTCCGGCTCATCGGGACGTTCATCCTCAGCGGCGTTATCG
>DHYN01000016.1:27234-27427 GCA_002414125.1 Ruminococcus sp. UBA5129
ATATTGCTGAGGAATTCGGGCATAAGTCCCGAACCGCCCATTTCAAAGCTATCGCCGTCGAGCATGCTCATCATCTCGTCGGAAAGGCGGTCGATCTCCTCATCGGTTATCCCGAGTCTTTCCATATACTCGCCTACCTGCGGTATATTCATCTTCTTTGCGCACGAGAGACAGAGTCCCTCGTTCTTTTTTT
>DHYN01000016.1:27489-27686 GCA_002414125.1 Ruminococcus sp. UBA5129
TCCCTGTAAACTTATCACAGAATTTGTGTGATATTATATATATGCTTGAAGAACTTGGTTTTTTCAATAGTAACCTCATTGAAGATCATCATGTCATCCGTACCGAAGATCGTTAGTGTACGGACGATAGCGGCGACGATGAACAGAAGCATCAGTCCCTCTATGAGACCGGAAAGGAATCCGAAGAAGTGCTCGGC
>DHYN01000016.1:27795-28056 GCA_002414125.1 Ruminococcus sp. UBA5129
GACCCTCGAGTCTCTTTGCGCATTCCATATAACTTCTCTCATCAGTGTCATAAGTGCTCTGGTCGATCATTTTATAGAGAACAGGTGCGAATTCGCTGAACTTATCCTCTATACTTGCACATGCATGATCGGCGGTATANNGTCCCTCGTTCTTTTTTTCGTTTCCGTGCACCGAGGTGATGAATACCACCGCAGGGCGTTTTTTGCATTTGCTGCACATTATCATCAGGCTGTGTACCTCCCTGTAAACTTATCACAGAA
>DHYN01000016.1:28191-28342 GCA_002414125.1 Ruminococcus sp. UBA5129
GGAATCCGAAGAAGTGCTCGGCAAAGCCTGTTCCGTCAAAGTTTCCGCTCGGAGTCATTTTCAGTGCGATGAGGATCGTTATGAGTACCGATATAACAGCCACGATGCAGAAGCCGACTAAGCTTATCATCTCCTTATACGGCTCGCGCGG
>DHYN01000016.1:28442-40259 GCA_002414125.1 Ruminococcus sp. UBA5129
CACATGCATGATCGGCGGTATAGTCGTTTGAAGCCTCGGAAAATATAGGACGCATCATTTCGGCATAGCCGTGCTGCATTTTAGCCGTGAAGCCCTCCGGAGTATCGACCGCAACGCCGTTTAAGGATCTGAGGTAGTTATAAAGGTTGTCGAGCATATCTCCGTCTTCGAGCAGCTTTTCAGAAAGGCGTGTTTTGTTTATCCTCACACTGTAGCCGCTGCTCTCGATGATAGCGATAGTACTGTCAATGAAATCGCCCTCCTGCATACTGCTGTTGACCTTTTTGATATTGCTCGGCTTGATGGTGTTTGTGTATACCACATTACTCACCGATGCTCCGATCGTGAATCCGAGCACCACGCTCACGATGAAGCCTATGAGCAGGATAAGTGTTTTTGAAAATCCTTTTTTGCCTGCAACGAAAGCTGTTATAAGGAGCAGAACTCCTGCAAAAGCGTCAAGAAACCATTTGAATTGTGTACCCATATCATGCGCCGCCGTTGCAGCGCCTCATCTCCTTTACTATGTTATAGTGGGATCAGGTGTTGTAATCGATCCTGTCAATGTGATCATAGCTGACGAGGAATATGTAGTCGTCACCTCGTCTGAATTCGCTGTATGAATCGCTGATCTCTGCGGTTGAGCGGAGCGCGCCCGTGAAGTCGTAAGCCTTTATCTCTTTCTGGCTCATGACGAAAGCGAGACCGTCGCGCACCTGAACATATTTGAGCGGTGAGTCAAAATCTATCAGAAGCGGCTTATCGGCACTGCTGAATAGCGCCATTGTATACTTTCTTCTGTCGTCGTCGTTGATGATGACTGCTGTTTTCCCCCCGCTGCTGTCACCGCCTTTGCACGAACCGTCGTATTTATAGTATGAGGCGATCTGACCGTTATCGTCTATATACGCGCAGGCTTCGGAGCCTATTACTACTGCTCCGCCGCTGTATCCTTTGACAGTAAGACCGAACGTATCGACTGTCGAGGATTCCCACACCGATTCCTTTTTGTCAAATTTTACCTCAATAGCGCTCGTCACGAGTTTTCCGTTCTGTGCGCCGAGGAAGCTTACAACGCAGCCTGTGCTGTCGCTGTTGAAGCTGATGTCGCTTATTCTGTCCTTGCAGCTTCGGCTGTAGATTATGCTACCATTCTTGTCGTAAACTATCAGCTCGCAGGCGTAATTGTCAGACGTGGTGACGACCGCTGCACAGCCTTTACTGCTGACTCGCGCGAAAACGATATTCTGCGCCTGATTTTTGCTGTAGAGCACCTCATCCTCGCATTCAACGGTAAACTCGTCACCGCCGCTCTCGAAGATGATAGCGCATTTGCCAGAGACATTGAGCACGGGATTTGTGTAGGGATGCTGACGCTTTTTCTCCCTGCCGCCATCGGTATTGTAGTAGTAGATGTAGGCGTCGCTGAGGAGGAAAATAGTATCGTTTCCGTAACCTATCTGGAAATCGCCGCTGTTTATCTCGATTGGGAAATTACCCTCTGCGAGTCTGCCGTCATTGACGATCGTCTGATAGTGCTTTCCGATGCCCTTAAGCTTCGGCAGCCAAATATCGCGATACATATAAAGTGCGTAAATGACGAGCATAAAGAGGAATACCACAGCGAGACGAAAGAGCCTCTTTCGTCTTTTCTTTCTGTTCTTGAGCTCGACGATATCCTCTGCATCAAATTTTTTTGCCAAGGTGTATCTCCTTTCTCTATACGAAAAGGCACGGGACAGCCGTATCTTCTGCGGTCAGCTCGCTTTGGGAATAGAAAACGCGGTTAAGATAAAGACCGTGCGCCATAGCTGTCCTTCCGGCGCGGAGTCGGTCTCTCGCATCGAGGATAGAGGGTATATCCTCGGGCTCGATACGGCGCTCGCTCACATCGAGGAGCGTCCCTACCATTATCCTAATCATATTATACAAAAAACCGTTGCCTTTTACAAGCATTATCACAGTATCTCCACAATTTTCTATATCAAATGAATAAATTGTTCTTACAGTTGTTGAAACCGTTGAACAATCGGCACAAAACGAAGCGAAGTCATGAGTGCCGACAAGTTGTTTTGCACCCATTTTCACCCTGTCGAGATCGAGCGGTCTGCGGTAGTGGAGCATGAGGTCGGATGCGAACGGATTCTTGGACTCGCTGCAATGGAGCTTGTAGATGTACTCCTTTCCGACACAGTTGAAGCGCGCGTGGAAGCTCTCATCGGCATCCTCCGCACTGAGGAACGAAATGTCTTTCGGCAGCTCTCCGTTCACTCCACGGACAAGATTCCTGCATGGGATAGCGCTCGAGGTTCTGACATTGAAGCAGAACCTGTTCGCGTGGACTCCCGTATCCGTGCGCGAGCAGCCGTTGACAGTGACAGGCTCGTTGAGCACCTTTGACAGGCATCTCTCAAGCACCTCCTGCACCGTCACGGCATTGCTCTGACGCTGAAATCCGTGATAAGCGGTACCTCTGTAGGCAATGAAGCCTTTAAGATTTCTCATTACTTTTTCTTCTTCTTTTTCTTACTTTGATTTTTCGGTGTATTGCTGCCGTTTTTGTTTGCTGCCGACTTTTTATTGGCAGTCTCCTCCTGACGGCGCTTTATCAGCTCGGAAACAGGTATGTTAGACTCATCTACCTCATCCGAGGACGCTGCATCGGGCATTTTGCTTCCGCCGCCGAGCTTTGTCTCGGACTCCTTGCCGTCATCGGGATCGGGTTCGATCGGAATCTTTTTACGGCGGCGAACATCGAAAAATGTGATAACGCCGCATACAACGGCGCTCGATGTAGCAGCCGCCGTGCCGACCGGGAATCCCTCGGGAACGTACTTGAGAACTATCTCGTGCTGACCGGCGCTGACCTTTGCGCCGAGCATCGCATGTGCAATCTGACAGGTCTCCGTCTTTTCGCCGTCAACATATACGCTCCAGCCCTTTTCGTAGGGTATCGAGAAGAACATAAGTCCGTCCTTAAGAGCATTGACATTTCCGACGATCTTTGTATCCGAAAAGCTTGTGATCTCGAGCTGTTCATCGGCGAGTGCCTGATATTCGCGCTCGAAAACATCCCTGTCGAGAGCGTAGACCTTGAGCTGGAAGTTTCCCGAGCCCTGATCGGACTTTGTAACGACCTCAGCAATCGTCTGTTTGCCCTCCTGAGCGTTGCCCATGGGGAATACAACGGGATAGTCCGAAACGCTCACGTTGCTGTCCACCGTTTCGCCGTCAGTCGTTACGACGACCTTTTCGCATCCGCCGTTTGTCGCATAGCCGTATAGGTAGCTGTTTGCAACACCGTCATAGGTGTAGTACATCGAAGCCGAGCCGCTTGGATTGTCGCGGCTGTAGGTGTAGTTTCCGAAGCCGTTCTTGGTGACGGAAACTCCCTCATCGTACTGAGCGAGTGCAACGGGCTGCGGGATGAACGGATCTTCATTGAGACCGGAGCCGAGTGCGAAGAGCTTATTCTGATAGATGAACGGATCGCTCGAAGCGGCATTCGTCATGAGGAGGATGTCTTTGCTCACCATGAAGCCGAGCGAGAGCGGATAGTTGTTTTTATACATATATACGCCGTCCTTCTCGGCGAATTCCGAAAGCGCCATTTCCTCTGATTTGAGAGCGCCGTCCTTGGAGACTATATAGCGGAATCCGAGCATCGAGTTGACAACGGGAGTCGATATGCGATAGAAATAGCGGTTTCCTGCCTCTGAGCCGTAGAGTCCTATTCTCTGACAGAATCGTGTGACCGAGACATTTGCAGCCGATGAAAACTGCGAAAGTCCTGTATAGCCGTACAGACAACTGTCGTTGAGAGTCCATGTACGCGTCATTTCGGTTCTGTAAAACGGCTCTTTTTCCTCCTCGCGCATGTGGTCGAGGAGCACCTGTATCTGCTCGTCCTTCCAGAAATATGTCTTGTAGTCGGAAGTACCCACGGTCTTTACGCCGATCTGAGTATTGCTGTAGGACTCGGTGATCGTTACCGCACCGATGCATAACGAGAGCACGATATTGCGCACGCTCTTATACTTGAACGGAAAGAGCCTTGCGGCGATGAATACGAGGATGAAAGCTGCCGAGATGACGAGCGATTTCTTGAACGGGTCTGTCATCTTGAAGCCCTCGTCCGTTGCGGCAGCCTCTGCATATCGGAAGTAGAACACCACCCATGTGAACGCGAGCATACCGATTATCTGATAAAACTTCAGACCGTGCTCAAGGATGACCGTGTAAGCGCGGTAGGCGGCTGCAATAAGGATGAATGAGAAGATGAATGCGAAACGGTACGGGATCATATTCGTGAAATGGAAGCCGTGCCAGATATAGTTGAGGATATTCATATTGCAGCTTACAGCGATAAGTGCGAGTCCGAAAACAACACTGATCTTCTCGCGGAGCTTGATATTTCCCGAGAAAATGAAAACTCCGAGGAGGATAACTGCGAGCATTCCGCAGGCGAAGTTCGGCAGACCCTCTTTCATCGTAGGCTCGTTATAGGAAATGAGGTTCCCGAATATTTTCGTCCACGACTCATACCAAGTTATCTCCTTGGGGAAAACGTTGTTGACGCTGTAGGTGAGCTTTAGTCCGAAATACGCAGGAAGCGTCATGAACGCCGAGAGCGCGATGCCGAGAACTGCCGAGCGTGCCATGATCCAGAGCTTGATGAAGAAGTCCTTGAAGCCCTTTGCGTAAAGGACGATCATAGCGGCGAACATGAATACCGCGAAGATGCAGGTGAAGTACGCGATATAGTAGTTGAACACAAGTGAAAGTCCGAGCGAGACCGTGAACGTAAGCCACTTCTTTTCACGGCATATAGCGACAACTCCGAGCATTACGAGCGGGAACATTGCTATCGTATCGAACCACATTACGTTCCAGTAGTATCCGAGCACATAGCTGCATAATGCGAACATAGTGGAGAAAATGCATGTAGAGAAGTCCTTGCGCTTGAACGTATATCTGAGGAAGCAGTTGAAGAACGCTCCGCAGAAGCCGACCTTTGTGATGAGGATGATCGTAAGTGCATCGCGGAGGTATTCCTCCTTGAAGAAGATTGAGATCACGTTAAGTGGGCTTGCGGCATAGTACGATATCAGCGAAAGGAAGTTCGTACCGAGACCGTTGCTCCACGAATACAGGAACGAGCCTCCGCCGACGAGCTTTTCACGGACTACCTTGAAGAACGGAAAATACTGATGCCAAAGGTCAACGACCAGCATCTGATGGGTTCCGCGCAGAGGCGGATCGCCTGTAGTCTTGCCGAACGGATGGATGTCCTGAGCTTTGAAAGCAAGTATCATCAATATGACCGGTATCGCAAAGGCGATAATGAAGCTGAGAATGCCCTTGTCGTAGGCGTAGGACAGGAATTTACTGCCCTTGACCTTATTTATAGCCGATATGGCAGACTTAGCCGCCTTTTGATCGGATCTCTTTTTTGTCTTATCCATTTTGTACCTCTCTGTTATACGAGTCTGTCCACAACTGCCGCAGCGGCGATGAACAGTATGGTGATCGTAAGTGCAATATAGTCCCTGTAGGACGAATGAAGCTGTCTTAGCTTTGTCCTGCCCGAACCGCCGTTATAGCAGCGGCATTCCATAGCCGTGGCAAGCTCGTCGGCACGTCTGAATGCCGAGATGAAAAGCGGTATCATGATCGAGATGAGATTCTTTATCCTCGAACCCATGCTGCCGCTGTCGATCTCCGCACCTCTTGCCTTCTGCGCTGACATGATCTTGTCAGTCTCCTCAATGAGAGTCGGGATGAATCTGAGTGCGATGGACATCATCATTGCAAGCTCATGTACAGGAAATTTAAGCTTATTCAGCGGCGAGAGAAGTCTCTCAATAGCGTCAGTCAGCGTGATAGGCGAGGTCGTGTAGGTCAGCAGGGAGCTGCCTGCGATGAGCAGGAGTATCCTCACGATCATGAACACGCTTATATTTACGCCGCCCGAGGTGATCCTTATGAATTTCCAGCGGAAATAAACCTCGCCGCTGCTCACGAGAAGCAGGTTCAGCANNAGTAAGCAGCAGAAACGGCAGGAGCGGCTTCGTACTTTTGACGAACATCTTCAAGGGTATCCTCGACAGAGCTATCGCCATTGCGGTGAAGATAAATCCGACCGCAAGACACCACATCGAGCTTCCAATAAAGAGCATGATGACGTAGAGCACCGTCATGACTATCTTGAATCGGGGATCGAGTCTGTGAATAATGCTGTCCCCGGGAAAGTACTGTCCGATAGTAATATCCTTAAGCAATCAGCAGCCCTCCTTTTTGGCGAGCTCGCGCAGGAGAAGCTCCTTGGCGTAGCCGACAGTAAAAACTTCCTTGCCGAAATCGAGTCCCTTTTCTTTCAGCATACCGAATACCTTTGTTATCTGCGGAACATCGAGTCCGATGCGGCTGATCTCATCAGCGCGGCTGAATACCTTGACGGTATCGTCACAGCAGAAGAGCTTTGCCTTATTCATGACGAGTATCTTATCCGCAAAGCCTGCAATGTCCTCCATACTGTGAGATACGATGAGGATAGTGTTTCCGGCACGCTTGTGGTATGCTTTGATGTGCTCGAGGATCTTGTCTCTGCCTGCCGGATCGAGACCTGCCGTCGGCTCGTCAAGAATGAGCACTCTCGGCTCCATAGCCATAACGCCTGCGATAGCGACACGGCGCTTCTGACCGCCCGAAAGCTCGAACGGAGAGCGTTCGAGAAGCTCCTCATCGAGACCTATGTCGTGAGCAGTCTCGGTCACACGTCTTTTTATCTCAGCATCGCTCAGACCCATATTCTTCGGTCCGAAAGCTATGTCCTTGAAAACAGTTTCCTCAAAGATCTGATATTCGGGATACTGGAAAACGAGCCCCACCTGAAAGCGCACGCTGCGGATGTCCTTTTTGTTCTCCCAGATGTCTCTGCCGTCAAGGATAACACGTCCCGAGGTAGGTTTCAAAAGACCGTTGAAGTGCTGTATCAGGGTAGATTTTCCCGAGCCTGTATGACCCATTACTCCGATCATCGCGCCCTCGTCTATTTCGAGATCAACGTGGTCAACAGCCGTTTTCTCAAAGGGAGTTCCCGGACTGTAGGTATAAGTCAGTTCTTCGGTTTTAAGGATCGCCAATGTTACATCTCCTTATACATAGTATATATTGTCCTAAGCTCTTCCGAAAAGCTTTAGTATCGCCTCGGCGCATTCTTCCTCGGAGATTATCTCGGAGGAAATGTCGAAGCCTGCTTTTTTCAGTTCAAATGCAAGCTCTGTGACCTGCGGAACATCGAGACCGATCGTCTTGAGCTGTTCAACATGAGCAAAGACCTTGCTCGGAACATCGCTCAGAACGGTTTGTCCCTTATCCATGACGATGATCCTGTCGCACTGAGCCGCCTCATCCATATAGTGAGTGATGAGGACGATCGTTATGCCGAATTCGCGGTTCATGCGCTTTACGGTAGCCATTACCTCTTTTCTGCCCTGCGGATCGAGCATCGCGGTCGGCTCATCGAGGATTATGCACTTCGGGCGCATCGCGATGACGCCTGCGATAGCGACACGCTGCTTCTGACCGCCAGAGAGCTGACTCGGCGAGTGCATACGGTAATCGTACATATTAACGGCTTTAAGCGCATCATCGACACGTCTGCGCATCTCCTCATACGGTACGCCGAGGTTTTCCAGCGCAAAGGCGACATCCTCCTCGACAATTGAAGATACGATCTGATTATCGGGATTCTGAAACACCATACCTGCGCGCTGTCTCAGTTCAAAGAGCCTTGAGTCATCTGAGGTGTCAATGCCGTCAACGAAAACCTTTCCCGAGGTAGGGAGGAGAATGCCGTTCAGGTGCTTGGCGAGCGTGGACTTGCCCGAGCCGTTATGACCGAGCACCGCCACGAATTCGCCTTCCTTTACCGATATATTGACATTTCTGAGGACGTAGGGAGCATTTTTCTCCTCACCCTCCCCGCTCTCGGCAGGATAGCGGAAGCAGAGATTCTCGGTAACGATGATATTTCCCATCTTATTTAAGCTCCTCGATCTCTGACTGCGGGGAGACAACGGGTTTGCCGTCCTTGTCAACGAGCACCGTCATACCGCCCGAGTATCCGTCGGAGTGGTAGAGGTAGTTCACGCCTGTTTCGGTGTCCACCCATACCTGAAACGGGCTTAGCGCGCCCTGACTGTATTTCTTGACGAATCTGTCTTTTTTCTTTGCCATAAATATCTCCTTTACTTTTCCCAGATCGCCGTTGAACCGCACGGGAGCGTCATTCCCGTTGATCTTACCGGCAGACCGATCTCATCGAATGTGACTCTTCCTCCAAATCGCTCCGTCATTACAGAGCCGAGGATATAACCCATTACGGACGGCGAAAGTCCGGTGGTATAGCTGTTTATGAGGAAGAACAGAGGATCGTCCGAAAGGACTCCCTCGCATAGCTTCACGAGGTCATAGACGCAGTTTTCGAGCTTCCACACCTCACCGCCCGGACCTCTGCCGTAACTCGGGGGATCCATAATGACCGCATCGTAACGCCGTCCGCGGCGTATCTCACGGGCAATGAACTTCTCGCAGTCGTCCACTATCCAGCGGATCGGCTTTTCGGAGAGCCCCGATGCGGCAGCGTTTTCCCTTGCCCACTGCACCATGCCCTTTGAAGCATCGACATGGCAGACCGAAGCGCCTGCCTGAGCGCACGCGAGCGTAGCTCCTCCGGTATACGCAAAGAGGTTGAGCACGCTTATTTCCCTGCCTGCGTTTTTGATCTTTTCAGCCATGAAATCCCAGTTCACCGCCTGTTCGGGGAAAAGTCCCGTATGCTTGAAGCCCGTGGGACGGATATTGAATGTCAGTCCGCGGTAGCAGACGTTCCACGATTCCTCGAGCCTTCTGCGGAATTCCCACTGACCGCCGCCCGNNCGGACTGTGAACGGTGGTAGTGACCGTCAGCGGTTTTCCACAGCGGATCGGTCTTAGGGGTTTTCCAGATGATCTGGGGATCGGGGCGGACAAGGCTTATACCTCCCCACACCTCGAGCTTTTCACCGTCCGAGGTGTCAAGTATTTTATAGTCCTTCCAGTTTTCTGCTGTTCTCAAAATTGATCTCCTTAAGGTAATACTGTTGGATCTTGCGAATGAATGTCATCGCTTGCTCGAACGCGACTTGATCTTCTCGGCGATCTCGATAGCCATTTCATTGATCTGCGAGAAGTCCTTGCCCTCGATCATTACGCGGATAAGCGGTTCTGTACCGCTCTCACGGACGAGTATCCTGCCTGCCTCGCCGAGGGCAGCCTCGTGCTTCTCGATGAGACCTGTGATCTCGCGGTCGTTCTTCCACATCTCCTTGACCTTTGGAGTGATGCGTACGTTTATCATCACCTGCGGGAAGCGGCTCATCACCGAAGCAAGCTCGCTCATTTTACTGCCCGAATTTTTGAGTATCTCGAGGACTTTAGCGCCCGATAGCTGTCCATCGCCTGTTGTAGCCTCATCGAGGAAGATGATGTGACCGCTCTGCTCTCCGCCGATATTGTATCCGCCCTCGAGCATTTTTTCGAGAACGTATCTGTCGCCAACGCCTGCTGTAACGATGTCGATGCCGTTGTCCTTAGCGAAATATCTGAATCCGAGGTTAGTCATTACGGTAACGACTGCGGCATTGTTTTTGAGTCTGTCCTGTTCCTTGTAAGCCTTTGCGCAGATCGCGATGAGCATATCGCCGTCGATAAGCTCTCCGTTTTCATCGACCGCAAGGCATCTGTCGGCATCGCCGTCGAAAGCGAGTCCGCAGCAGCAGCCGTTNNGCCGTTATCGACCACGAACTGCATAAGCTCCTCAATGTGGGTGCTTCCGCAGTTCTTGTTGATGTTAGTGCCGTCAGGCTTATCTGAAATGAGCAGCACCTCAGCGCCGAGAGCCTCGAACAGAGTCTCAGCCGTTGCAGACGAGCTTCCGTTAGCGCAGTCGAGAGCTATCTTCAGACCTGACAGATCGGTCTTGATCGAGTCGCGAATGTGGTCTATGTAATCTCTGACGGCATTTTCGTCTCTTGTTATCCTGCCGACCTCTGTATGAGACTTGAGTACGATGTCCTCGGGTCTGTCGAGGATAAGCGCTTCGATCTCCTCCTCGATCTCGTCACTGAGTTTGTAGCCTGTTGAGGAAAAGAGCTTGATCCCGTTGAATTCAACGCTGTTGTGGGATGCGGAGATCATCACGCCTGCATCCGCCTGTCTCTCCTTCACGAGATAGGCGACTGCCGGAGTCGGAACGACACCAAGCATCTCGGCATCCGCGCCGACAGAGCATATTCCTGCGCAGAGTGCTGCCTCGAGGATATCCGAGGAGATACGCGTATCCTTGCCGATGAGTATCTTAGACTTGTGATTTGTTTTCTTAGTGAGTACGAGCGCGGCAGCTCTGCCGATCTGCATTGCGAGCTCGCAAGTAAGCTCTGTTATCGCGATACCTCTTGCGCCGTCAGTTCCAAAAAGTCTTCCCATATGTCGTAGTTCCTTTCTAATGTGTTTTTTAACCTAAGAGCCTGTTTAAGATCTTATTATGTGAGTTTTCCCACATAATAAGCTGAAATGAGCCGTCTTTTCCCGAGCATTTCTCTGACCGACCGATAGTGGAATATTTCGGTGCAATTGCTGTAGCGGTTATAGACGGTTATACCGTTCGAGTCAGTCTCGACGAATACCGTATGGAGCGGTGAAAGAAACGGGCGCTTAGTCCAAAAGCTGATGATATAGCCGCCCTCAAGGTCGAAAGCACGCGTTTTCCGAAAAGGCACGCTCAGCCTGCTGAGCGCTTTGCCGATACGGAGCGGATTTCCGCCGAAGAGACCCAGCATCAGCTTATGCTTTTCCATACAGAGCACTGCCTCGCTCAACGATATTCTCCGTCCGAGCCGCAGCAGCGCGTTATAGACCGCGATGCATTCGCAGCCATTGAAGCTCATCCTGCAAATACCGTATCTCATGGAGGCGACAGCGCCGATCCTCTGTCCGCAGATCGGGACATTTTCGGGAATGCCGCTCTCGGTCAGGCAGTTACTGAGCAGGTTACGTTTTTTTATACTCATAGCGGAAGCTGTCCCTCGATAGCACCCGATCGCTCGCCGCCGTCAGTCGGGAAGGGAATCCCGAGATGTTCATAGGCGAGCTTTGTAGCACATCTTCCGCGCGGAGTTCGTCCGATGAAGCCGAGCTGCATGAGGAACGGCTCGCAGACGTCCTCAAGGGTTATCGACTCCTCACCGATCGCCGATGCGAGCGTTTCGAGTCCGACAGGTCCGCCGCTGTATCCCTTGATTATCATTTCAAGCATTCTTCTGTCGAGGCTGTCGAGACCGAGCTCATCAATCTCCTGACGGCTGAGCGCAATGGAGGCTATCTGCTGTGTGATCTCGCCGTTTCCCATTACATCGGCAAAATCGCGGACTCTTTTCAACAGCCTGTTTGCAATACGGGGAGTTCCCCTTGATCTGCCTGCTATCTCGTATGCGCCGCTTCATTGACGAGATCCACCGACTTTCGCGTGCAGTAGAGGAGATACTCTACTCCGCAATGGAGGACAGAGTCATCGACATAATAATCGGAAAAGGTCCGTCCGCACGCTCTATCCGCATGGATCTCAAGCCCTTCACGCTGATCGGCGCTACTACGCGCGCGGGACAGATCTCTGCTCCTCTGCGTGACAGATTCGGCGTTATCCACAGACTCGAGCTTTATTCGCCCGAGCAGCTCACCGACATCGTCCGCAGAAGCAGCATGATACTCGGCATT
>DHYN01000011.1:0-1604 GCA_002414125.1 Ruminococcus sp. UBA5129
AATAATAAATGCTGTTGCCGTGGTGTGGCGTTGCCTTAATTATAGTTAAATCTACTGATCTGAGCATCAATGACTGCCGAGCAGTCGCCGCTGAATTCATCCCAGTCGGCAGCAGCGCCGAAGCCGTTTGTCGTTACAGCTTCGAGCTTGTCAATGACGCCCTTCGTCTCGTAGGTGTAAATTCCGTTGGAGTACATCATCTCGCCCATACCGCAGCCGAATTCGATAACATGCGATGTTTTTGTCGGGTCAAGATAGGTCATGAGAGCATCATACTGCTCCTCTGTGACGACGCTCTTAANNTAAGCTCGCCGGAAGCGGCTTTTTCCTCACGGAGAGCATTCTCCTTAGCGGCGTTCCTGTACGTTTCCTCTGCCGCTGCAAGACGTTCGCACTTGATATACGCGGCAACTGCCGCACCCTTTGCAGAATTGCTCACGAGCATCTTTGCATTTACATTGCAGCAGATGTGGTTCTGCTCCGCACCCTCGTGCTTCGGGAACGGAACTATCATGAGATCGGCATCGGGATTCTGCGCATTGGACTTTCCGAGTGACCAATCGCCCATTGCATAGAACAGCGTATCACCCTTTGTCGGGAACACACTGCTCCATTTTGAGTTGTAGAGCTTTTTCTCGTTGATCTCAGCCATAAATCCGACTGTCTTTGCGATCTCCTCCGAGCCGATATTGTTCACGAGCTTTCCGTTCTCACAACCGACCACGGGCAGACCTGCCGAGTGGAGCGCTGCACAGCCAAAGTCACCGCTCACGCCGTAACGTGCCTTTTTCTTATCGGGAGCGTTTTCGACAAATGTTTTCATCATGTCGATCATCGTGTCGTAATCCCATTTTCCGTCAAGGTAAAGCTCATACGGATCATCAAGCTCCTCCTCTTTCATCATAGTGCGGCTATAGGTTATCAACTGCGGATCGGAGAGACTGTACGGGATAACGTAGGAGCTTCCCTCAGCCTTATAGCAGTCGATGAGTCCTCTCATATCCGACCAAAGATCGGTATCAAGCTCCAACACGTCACTGAACTCATCGAGAGGCTTGAAGAATCCGTTAATGACGCCATATGGCAGACATGTCTCGTCAAAGGGAAACATATCAACGGGCTGCTGAGAAAGTATCCTCTGCTCAAGGATATTATATTTATCCTTATACGGAGTTCTTATCCATTCGACCTTGCCGCCGTAAACGCTCTCGAAAAGTGAGAGCGCCACAGAGCGTGCTTCACCGTCCGAGGGGTTGAGGTCGTAATCGGCAAGCCAGTATATCGTTTGATTCCGGGTTTCGTCTATTTCTTCGGGAACGGTCGTCGGCTGGATAGCAGAAGATTCCTCCGAGATATCACCGTTCTTCTTATTGCTGCACGATGTCATGCATCCAACAGCCGCCGTTATCGCGAGGACAGCAGCGAATATTGTCTTTAGCCTGTTCATCTGAAACAATATCTCCTTTCATACGGACTCCTCGTCCGCTGCTCAATGTGTTATTTCTATACCTTGTATATTATAACGCATTGTCCCCTGCAAGTCAAGCACAAATTTTAGCGGTCCACGGAAACAGTGTTTCCTTTTATGGATGCAATATCGAGGC
>DHYN01000011.1:1746-2862 GCA_002414125.1 Ruminococcus sp. UBA5129
TCTCAATATATCATAATAAAAGGAAATGCTGTTGCCGCGCGGCAGCTTCGCCGCAGCTTGACTTGAACGAGAAATTGTGATATACTAAAGGCACAACAAAACAGGAGGAACACAATATGAAAAAGCTCATAGCAATACTTGCAGGTGCGGCGCTTCTGCTTGCAGCCTGCTCCGATAAAAATACCGAAAGCAGCTCAAAGGAGGACGGCTCTGCATCCGTGAGCGAATCCTCAGAGCTGTCTGCCGCTGAAACGACTGTACCGGCAGAGCCTGCAAGCGAAGCCGATGCAGAAGCTGCAAAAGCCATAATGCAGCTCTTTCTCGACGGTATCAACAATAAAGACCCCAAAGCTCTCACCGAGTACTCAAACTACAAAATGCTCTCGGCATTCCTTGACAATTACGATGAGAACGAAAAGGCAATGCTCGACATGCTCACCGATAATACCGATGAGGCGGTAGCATTCAAGCTCGGCTCTGTCACGATAAACAAGACTCTGATGGACGACTATAACGAGGCGCTTGAACAGATACCGTTCAAAAGCAGCGATCTCAAAGAGCTGTACAATGTAGAACTTGTATGCGATGTCGGCGTTATCTTCGACGACGATACGGAACAGCCTTTCGTTGCTGCAAAGGTCAACGGCAAATGGTATGCGGATTTTGCAGTCTCATATGTCCAGAACTACAGGCAGCAGAGTAAGATGCGAACCGCTATTTTCAGCAGCTACGCAACCGCTCTCGCAGAAGCGGCAAAGGAGCTTATCACTGCTCAAGGCAATGCTCTCGATTTTGGCGAGGTCATAATCACGAACAAGGATGCCGCAAGCGGAAATGCCGATGCCTCGGGCAAGCTCAGCGCTGCTGATTTCGCGGCAAAGCTTGAACCGCAGCTCGTTCCCGGAGAAAATTCGGTATGGGCTATCAAGATCAGCGCAGACCACAATGTCGAAAAGGCATATTACTCCGAATCTCCTGAGGAAGCCAATGTCGGCGCTTATCCCGATACAAACGAGATCGGAGAGATTGATACTCAGGTCGGCGACGATCTCACCCGTTTCTTCGACTGAACGGAGAATGGAAAGCGGATATGGCAATAATTGATATTATTATGGG
>DHYN01000071.1:0-2551 GCA_002414125.1 Ruminococcus sp. UBA5129
CGTTCCAGATTATCCAGAATTTATACTCATCGGATACCTCGTAGCAGAGCTTCTTTCCGCTTTCGAGATCCTCTGCGATCACGCCGTGGAATTTCTCATGATCGAGCTCCGTATGTTCGCCGAAGTACATGTCGTTGTCGATATTTCTGAGAACGGGACACTTATTTCCGGTCTTGTATTCGAGGTCGTACATTGTGGGCGATTTGAACTGGCAGGTCGGGAGACAGCGGCTGTTGAGCTCGCATTTCTTTCCGATCGGCACTGTCAGGCGTATCTCGCCCTCCTTGCCTCCGTCAACGAACGGAGAGTTGATTGTTGTGTGAGAAGCAAGTGAGATAGGCATCATCACGTTGGAAAGGTTGGTGAACTTCACTGTCTTTTCCAGACCGTTTGCCGAGAGAGTAAAGGTGTACTCAGCGACAAAGCGGATCGGGAGAGAATCGAAAAATTCATCTTTTTCATCGTAGACATAGCGAGTTTTGAGCCAAGCGCAGTTGTCATCGGCATTGTGCTCTACGACCTCGTGGCATCTCTTGTGGATGAAGCCGTGGATGTGGTTGTTGTATGGAGCTTTCTCGTTGACGGGAAGTTGATATACCGCATCGGAGGTTTTTAAAACTCCGTCCGCAAAGCGGTTCGGAAGATAGAGTGTGGGAAGTCCCCATACCTCGGCAGACTGACGGATGTCATCGGCGGAATTTGAGTCCTTGAAGCGGAAAAACTCCATTCCGTTGGTGTTGTCTCGGAGGCGTATCACGTTCGAGCCTATTTCGTAAGCGATGAGAGCCTCATAGCCGCCTGCGGTCAGTCTGATACAGGTCGTGCCGTTGAAATTGATGCATTGTGTTGAATTCATGTATATTCAGTCCTTTCGGATATATTGGACATCAGTCATCCGTAAATATGTGGCGTGTGGGCGAAACTGCCTTGTATGCGGGACGGATGATCTTGTTAGAGTTGATGAGCTCCTCAATGCGGTGTGCCGACCAGCCTGCGATACGTGATGTTGCGAAGATCGGCGTGAAGAGCTCGTCGGGGATGCCGAGCATCCTGTAAACAAAGCCGCTGTAGAAGTCGACATTCGCACAGACGCCCTTGTAGATGCGGCGTTCCTCGGCGATTATCTGCGGAGCGAGCCTTTCAACGAGCGCATAGAGGGCGAATTCCTCGTGTCTGCCCTTTTCCTCGGAGAGTCTTTCAACAAAGCCCTTGAAGATCTTCGCTCTCGGGTCGGACTGAGAGTATACCGCGTGACCCATGCCGTAGATGAGACCTGCATGGTCGAACGCTTCCTTGCGGAGAAGCTTTCTGAGATAGGCTCCGACCTCTTCCTCATCTGTCCAGTCCTTGACGTTCTGCTTCATGTCATCGAACATCATTGCCACCTTTATATTAGCGCCGCCGTGCTTTGGACCCTTGAGCGAGCCGAGTGCAGCCGCGATCGCGGAATAGGTGTCTGTTCCTGATGAGGAAACCACATGCACCGTAAAGGTGGAGTTGTTTCCGCCGCCGTGCTCTGCATGGAGCACAAGTGCAAGGTCGAGTATCTGAGCTTCAAGCTCGGTGAAGCTGCGATCGGGACGGAGCATATAGAGGATATTCTCCGCGATAGACAACTCTGGCTTTGGTCTGTGTATATATAGACTTTCGTCATTTTTATAGTAGCTGAATGCCTGATAACCGTAAGCTGCGAGCACAGGGAAAAGCGTTATCAGCTCAATGCACTGCCTGAGAACGTTTGGTATAGACACATCGGTTGCCGCATCATCGTAGGAATAGAGCGTGAGAACGCACTTTGCGAGCGTATTCATCATGTTGTCGCTCGGAGCTTTCATGATGACATCACGTGTGAACGATGTCGGGAGCGTTCTGAAATCAGCGAGAGTTTTCTTAAAATCTTCAAGCTGCTCATCTGTCGGGAGGTTTCCGAAGAGTAGAAGATAAGTGACAGCCTCGAAGCAGAAGCGTTTGCCTTTGAGATAGTTACGGCATATATCTTCCACGTCATATCCGCGGTAATAGAGCTTTCCGTCGCCGTGATTACGGATGCCGTCGGGCTTATCAAGGACTTTGATCGTGCTGATATTTGTTAGTCCGGCAACTACGCCGCTTCCGTCAATATCGCGCAGTCCTCTCTTTACATCAAATTTGGAGTAGAGCTCCGGAGAGATCTTGTAGCCGTCTAACGAGTCTGCTGCGAGCTTTTCGATGAGCGGTGTGACCTTTGAAAATCCGTATTCTGCCATTTATCATCTTCCTTTCTGTATGTCTGTCTTGGGTTTGTGATCGAATTTATGCAGTAAAACAAAGAGTATTATTATCCCCATTTTATACTTTATTATACATTATAAACTATTTCACCAAATTTGTCAAGTGCAAAAGCCTGCATTTTAGTACAATTATTCGTGCATGCATGTCTTTTGGACTATTCTTAAACGAGCTTGCGGGTAAATAACGTGGTGTGCGCGGCAGCTTTACCGTCCGAATTTTTTTGCCAATAGGATAAGTGTTTTGTAATCTCTTCAAATATCCCTGTACCCCCCCATTTAGG
>DHYN01000071.1:2618-5271 GCA_002414125.1 Ruminococcus sp. UBA5129
CGTCTCGATATTGCAGCTGCCGTAACTTTTTGTTCAAAAACTCTTGCAATATCCTTGGAAAGATGATATAATAACATAGTATATTATACTCATGTGAACTGGTGATCGCATGAGACAAAGGAGAATTGAGAATGAATTACGGACATTTTGACCTCGAAAACAAGGAATACGTCATCACTAATCCGGCAACACCTGCTCCGTGGGCAAATTATCTCGGAGACCCTGAGTACGGTGCTATGATCTCTAACAATGCAGCAGGCTACAGCTTTGTAAAATCAGGCGCAAACGGCAGAATATCACGTTTCCGCTTTAATTCCGATATGGCTCTCCCGGGACGCTATATCTATATCAGAGACAATGCGGACGGCGACTATTGGTCGGCTTCCTGGCAGCCGGTGGGAAAACCGCTGGNNACGGTACGGCTTATACCGTTATCACGGCTGAATACTCGGATATAAAGTCTGAGACCACCTACTACGTTCCCTACGGAAAAACCTACGAGGTCTGGAGGGCGAGGATCACAAATACAGGCTCGGCAGAGAGAAAGCTCTCCGTATTCGGATTCGTTGAGTTCACCAACGAGCCCAACTATGAGCAGGATCAGGTAAACCTCCAGTATACGCTCTTTATCACGCGTACAAGCTTCGAGGAGAACAAGATCGTTCAGCATATGAACGAGAATGACGGCGTTGACGAGACAGGCTCGAACCACCGCGAGCGCTTCCTCGGTATGGTAGGCGCTCCCGTTACGGCTTACAACGGAAGCCTCAGCAGCTTTATCGGTCCATACAGAACTTATTCCAACCCGATCGCTGTTGAGAGAGGTATGTGCGACAATGAGCTCAACTTCAACTCCAATTCCTGCGGCGCGCTCCAGTCGGATATCACACTCGCAGCAGGCGAGACTATAGAGCTTATATATATCATGGGTCAGCGCGACAATGCGGCTGCTTCTGCTATCCTTAACGAGTATAAGGAGGCAGGCAGGGTCGATGCTGAGATAGCTCAGCTAAAGAGCTATTGGCACGGTCAGCTTTCTAACTTCAAGGTAGAGACTCCCTCCGTCGAATTCAATAATATGATTAATGTCTGGAACGCTTATCAGTGCTTCATTACTTTCATCTGGTCGAGAGCCGCTTCGTTCATCTACTGCGGACTCAGAAATGGCTACGGCTACCGCGATACCGTTCAGGATATACAGGGTATCATTCATCTCGATCCGGAGATGGCTGCCGAAAAGATCAGATTCATGCTCTCCGCTCAGGTTGACAACGGCGGCGGACTTCCGCTCGTTAAGTTCAACCACAATGCAGGTCACGAAAATACACCGGATGATCCCGAGTACGTTAAGGAAACAGGTCATCCCTCATACCGTGCGGACGATGCGCTTTGGCTTTTCCCGACTATTGTGAAGTATATCGGCGAGAGCGGCAACAAGGCGTTCCTCGATGAAGTCATCGTTTACGCTAACGGCGGTGAGGATACCGTTTACGAGCACCTCAAGAGAGCTATCAGATTCTCCCTCGAGCATATGGGCGATCACGATATGCCGGCAGGACTCCACGCAGACTGGAACGACTGTCTCCGTCTCGGTGCAAAGGGAGAGTCTACTTTCGTTGCATTCCAGCTCTACTACGCTATGACCGTTATCAAGGGCATGGCTGAGGAGAGAAACGACAGCGAGTATGCAGCATTCATTACGGATGTTCAGTCTAAGCTTGGTCGATCGCTCGAAAAGTGCTGGGATGAGGACAGATTCATCCGCGGTATCCGCGAGGACGGTACGATCGTCGGCGCGAAGAATGATCCCGAGGCAAATATGTGGCTCAATCCCCAGTCGTGGAGCGTTATCTCAAGATTCGCCAATGACGATGAGGCTGAAAAGGCTATGAACAGCGTCCACGAGATCCTTAATACTCCCTACGGCGCTAAGCTCATGGATCCTCCCTATAAGGAGCACTATTTTGACGGTGCGCTCATGCACATCTTCAATGCCGATACAAAGGAAAACGGCGGTATCTTCTCACAGTCACAGGGTTGGCTTATCCTTGCCGAGGCTCTGCTCGGACACGGTAACCGCGCTTTTGAATACTTCATGGAAAGCTCGCCTGCCGCTATGAACGACAAGGCTGAGATCCGTGTAATGGAACCCTATGTTCACGGTCAGTTTACCGAGAGCAAGGCTTCACCATATGCAGGACGTTCGCACGTTCACTGGCTCACAGGTACGGCTTCTACGGTAATGGTAGGCTGCGTAGAGGGAATCTGCGGTATGCGTCCCGATGCTGACGGTCTCCTTATCGCACCGTCTATCCCTGCTGAGTGGGACGGATTCAAGATTGAGAAGAATTTCCGCGGCAAGAAGCTCAGCATTACAGTTGACAACTCCGCACACGTTGAAAGCGGTGTTGCAGAGGTAGTACTAAACGGAGAAAAGCTTGAGGGCAATTATGTTTGTGCAGCTAAGCTTGCTGACGTTAATGAGATCAAGGTCGTTCTCGGCTGATAGATCGTAAAAAAGGAAGCACGTCATAAGAGCGATACTCATATAGAAGTTTTTCTATTGGTATATGACTCCTCTTGATGTATTATTTTAGTAAGACAAATCGGGATTTACATAAAAAAGTAACGATTTTATCTTGCTGAAAAGTTT
>DHYN01000058.1:0-3244 GCA_002414125.1 Ruminococcus sp. UBA5129
TTTTGGTAGAAAAAATGGTAGAAAAATCAGGTAGAATGACAATATATTTTCTACCGCCAAATCAAGAAAAGCCTGAAAAATACAGCAAAACTACGGTTAAGGCTTGAAAGAAAAATATATCGTTGGATTACAATCTGCATATATAATAGAGATATAAAGGCAACAAACACTATAGAGGAGTTTTAAAAATGCAACGATTATTTATGAAAGTATGCATCTTTTTAGTGATTTTAATACCTATTATACTGATTATATTTTTCTTATTTGAAGCAGCAGATCGAAAATGTTATCATTATGTGGAGGAATTTGTTGATAATGCTAATCTGTATAATTTAAATGAATATATTGATTATAGTATGTTAAATAAGGAAATAAAAGAGTATGTTTCAGAAGATGATTTACAGATTACAAGTGATAATGATATATTAGTTTTATTTAATAAAATTAAAAAGATGAATGAACAAGATTTACCGTCCAAGTCGGGGAAATACTCTACAACTGAATTTAGACACAGTGCATTTTGGGCAGAAATAAGAGATAAAACCATAGTTTATCACATAAGTTTTGAATTCCAGTTTTCTCCTCGATTATTCCATGAACCTCAACTTAGAAATTTGACTGTAAGTATATCAGAAATTAATATTTCCAATGACTAATCTAACTTACGATTATTATAGCATAGTAAAGCTATAGATGTTTCAGTGAATAATAATTCAACAAGCAAAAGATTGTTAAAAGGAAGTAATACTCCAATCAATAAGCTTGAAGGTACGAATTCTGCGAAATCAGGATTATTTCCTGCGATTGACAGGAATTCTGATGATCGATGTCGTACCTTCTCCTATTTTGCTCTTGATCTCAAGCTCGCCTTGGCACATGCTTTTTAGGCGCTCGCGAACATTTTGTATGCCGATATGCTTTCTGCCGTCATTGGCATTCGGCTTTCCTGAGTCGAAGCCGACACCGTTGTCGGTCACCTTGATCTCAAAAACATCGCCCTTTCTTTCAGTCGTGACACTGACAGTGCCTCCCTCTATCTTCTTGGTGATGCCGTGCTTGATAGCGTTTTCAACGAGCGGCTGGAGCGAAAGCGCAGGTATGCTTATATCGTCGTCAACTAAGTTCATTTCAAAATTGACTCTTTCTCCGAATCGTTTTTTCTCAAGAGCAACGTAGTTTTCGATGTGATGTATCTCATTTTCAAGCGGTATGCACCTGTTCTCGTTCATTGACTCGAGACTTATCCTGAGATATGCCGAGAATTCATCGACTGCCTCCTCAGCCTTTTTAGGATCGGAGTGGCAGAGATATTTGATCGTGGACAGCGCATTGAACATAAAGTGAGGCTTGATCTGTGAGAGCATTATCTCGGTACGCATTATTCCGAGGTTGCGTTCCTGCTCGGCGGAGAACTTCGCCATTTCAAGCTGAAATGTTACGAAGAGGAAGAATACCGCAACGGTTATAGAGATGTTGAGCAGTTCAAGCTTGTTATAGATCATCTGCATGATTAGCGCGATTATCGGGAGGAGAAAATATGTCATAAGCGGAGTGAAGTTTCTTGTACCGATAGTTTTTCGGTGCTTGATGAGAATATAAATTTCGATTGCGATAGCTATCAAGCCGATTACCTGTGAGATCCAGAATTTGCCTGTTCTGTGGTATACATTTTGAGCATCAAAGTAGTAGTAGAACTTTGTGAACGCCGATATTATAACAAGAATAATACCGACAGCCGACACGGCTTGGACAGCTTGCGTTGCGCCGACCGCTCTCGGAGCAAGATCGAGGATATACAGGCTGATCGCTATCATAAGCAAATGAGAGCTTAGCGACAGGATGAAAACGCTGATCCTCAATATGATGAGGGCATGCGGACTCGTGTCACCGTTGAACATGAAAAGTGTCAGATCTGAAATGAGCAGGAGGGCATTGATGAGCTCAATTGCAAGGAGTATGGATTTTCGTTTTTTGAAGCCTGTCCTTCGATGTATGAACGTAAAGACCGCGCTGGTAAAACAGAAGAATATTGCCCATAATTCGAGCGCAAATTGAAGCTGTTCCCTTAAAAATGAATTCATACTGATACCTCCTTTTCACCGCAGGTTATTATTTGTCGTAAACGCCGAATAAATATGTCGTCTGCTATAATTATATCATGCATAGGAACGAAAATCAAGAGATTGCAGGTTTGCTCCGTTTTTCGTTATAAACTCACAAAAACGGAATAATATGTTGTGCATTACGACGAATTTTTCTGCGTGCGTTTATTTGTCCCCTATTTTGTCCCCTTTGATAAGATATAATAACTGATATTAAGGCAACACCGTAAGGAGTGATATGATGAGAATATTAGCAGTCGATGACGAGAAACCTGCGCTCGAACTTATTTCCGAATGCATTCACGATGCAGATATGTCTGCCTCTGTCCACTGCTTTGACTCTCCGCGAAAGGCATTGGAATTTGCCAAGACAACAGAATTTGATGTTGCATTTCTTGATATAGAAATGCCTGAGATAAGTGGGATCGCACTTGCCAAGAGGCTTAAGCTTATCAATCATCATGTTCAGATCATTTTTGTGACAGCATATAAGGACTACGCATTTGATGCTTATCAGCTCAATGCGAAGGGCTATCTTCTTAAGCCCGTTACAGTCAGAGACATAAAGAATAAGCTTGACGGTATTTTCCGTCCAAACGAGCCTGAGGCTTCGGGAATGTATGCGTCAACGTTCGGTCAGTTCGATTTCTTCGTGGACGGTGTTCCTGTGAAATTCAGACGCTCAAAGTCAAAGGAGATGCTCGCGTATCTTATTGACCAACAGGGGAAGGGTGTTACCCGAAAGGATATGGCACTTGTACTCTTCGAGGACAGAGCCTACGATGATATGGTTCAGGATTACATAAAGAAGATCTTTCGTGACCTAAAGGCGTCGCTCGACAACTCGGGAATAGGGGATATTATTATAAAGAAGTACAACTACTACGCAGTTGACACGAGCAGATTCGTGTGTGATATGTATGAGTACTGCCGTGATAATCCCGATTATATCAACCGATTCAACGGCGCGTACATGTCCCAGTACAGTTGGGGTGAAAGCAAGCTTGGCGAGCTGATATACGGCTCGGATATGCATAACTAAAATGGAAGAAGTATTTACTTTTATTATGAAATATTCAGGCATTGTCGGAGTCTTTTTTTCCGAATTTTGTGCCAAAATATGTATTCGTTGCGATCCTTCA
>DHYN01000058.1:3378-9354 GCA_002414125.1 Ruminococcus sp. UBA5129
TTGTGCGGTGCTGCCTTGATTTTTTTGTGAGGATAAGGTATAATGAAATATGAAGCCACCGAGTAGCGCCTGACGGCTTTGAACGGTGGCTTCTTAAAAAATATAGGAGGTAATTATGGATATTCAGCAATATTTCAGAAGCATTATCGAGCAGGATGAGTGTTCGGTAGTCGTATGCAGTGTTGACCATACCATTATTTACATGAACGGAGCTGCAGCCACAAACTACTCTAAATACGGCGGAAAAGATCTCATAGGGACGTCTGTTCTCGATTGCCATAACGAGCGTTCCTGCAAGCTCATCGAACAGGTCGTGGAATGGTTTGCAGAGTCAGAGGAGAACAACAAGGTGCACACCTTTTTCAATGAAAAGCAGAATAAGGACGGGTATATGATCGCACTCCGCGATGAGTACGGTAAGCTTATCGGCTATTACGAAAAACATGAGTTCCGCACAAAAGACGCTTCGCCGTTTTATGAACTTAAAACTAATTCTGATTCGCTGTTATAAAAAGACAATTCTGACGGCTATCGTTTCGCTGCTTTGCGTCATGAGCATATCATCGGGAAGTTTTCCCTAAATCATTGTTGAAAATTCGTCACATCAGACAAATTGTTTGTGAATAATTGTACAAATTGATAGATTCATATATAGGTTGATTGGCAAAAATCACGATTGACATCTAAGGAAAAATATGCTAAAATATATCTCAGCACATGGTGTGCTGAAGAGGTGAGAGATATGGCTGTTGAAAAGCAGGAGCTTATCTGTGATGAGATCTCAGACGAGATAATCAGCATTGCTGAGCGCATGGCTGTGCGTGAGGGTGCACATAATGTTAATGTAAAGAAGATCATTACAGAGATGGGCGTCACGAACCGTGTGTTCTACAACCGGTTCCATAATTCCGATGAGGTGCTGTGGATCGTTTACGAAAATGCGATGAAAAAAATGCGGAGCAGCTTCAATGCAGATGCAGCGCTCTCAAGCAGGGAAAATATTTACGACTTCTGTATGAAAGCAGGTGTCAAGGTTCTCAACGAGACATATGACATCAAAATGAAATTCAGCAGATATATGTTTGAACACGACAGTCTCACTCAGGAAAATAAAAACTGGTGGCTCGCGGAGATCAGAAAGATAGTCAATTACGCAAGGGAAAATGATCTGATCGACGACGTTGATACCGATATGCTGTGCTATACCGTATGGGGCTTGTGCCGCGGATATACGGTCGATGCTATAAGCAAGAAGCTCTCTAAGGAGGATGCGGTGAAGTATTTTGAATTTGGCTTCGGGTACTTCCTGAAAGGGCTGCTGAAAAAGGATTAAGACAGGCTGACCTGTTTTAATATGATACTGATTCGGGATCGAAATGATCTCAAAAATCACATGAGCACATAGTGTGCTGAGAAAGGAGGGAATAAGAGTATGAAAATTATAGGAACAGGCTCTTATGTTCCCGAAAGGATCGTTACGAACGATGATATTGCAAAGCTTGTGGATACAAACGATGAATGGATCGTGCAGCGAGTTGGCATCAAGGAGCGCCGTATATGCGTTAATGAGACAGCTTGCGATATGGCAATAAAGTCTGCAGAAAGGGCTCTTGAGAGTGCAGGAGTTACCGCGGATGAGCTTGATTTCATCATTTGTTCAACTATCTCGACTGATATTATCTGTCCTACTATAGCTGCAATGGTACAGAAGGCTGTCGGTGCGGTATGCCCTTGTTTTGATATGAATTCGGCATGCAGCGGGTTCCTTTTCGGACTCGATATGGCGGATGCTCTCCTCAAACGCGGAGGAATGAGAAATATTCTTGTTATCGGTTCTGAGAGAATGAGCAAGATCGTTGACTGGTCTGACCGCTCGACATGCGTAATTTTCGGTGACGGTGCAGGTGCGGCAGTTGTTACGAACGGTGACAATTACCTCGCTTCACGACTCTATACAAAGGGCGGTGACGAGGTTCTCCATATCCCGTCTCAGGAAAATAATTCTCCGTTCTTTGAAAGGGAGATACCCAAGACTGCTGTCTATATGAACGGACAGGAAACATTCAGCTTCGCAGTAAAGAGACTGACGGAGGATGTTCGTGCAGCAGCCGACGATGCCGGTATTTCGATCGAGGATATTGATTTTGTAGTACCGCATCAGGCTAATACCAGAATAATAGGATTTGCTTCGAAGCGACNNATTCCTATTGATAAATTTGTCGTAGATATTGAAAAATACGGCAATACCTCGTCGGCAAGCTCAGCTATCGCGCTCGATGAACTTGCGCGCAGCGGAAAGCTGAAACGAGGCGACATAATTGCCATGTGTGCTTTTGGCGGCGGACTTTCAAGCGCTGTCAATATCATCAGATGGTAAATATACTCAGGACTTTGAGTATACCGCAAATCAAAAATATTTTTTGGAGGAAGAAAAATGAACACAGAAAGAGTAATCAGAGTAATCGCAGAGCACCTCGAGGTCGAGGAGTCCACAATCAATGAGAACACAACATTTGCAGATCTCGGCGTTGATTCGCTTGATGCTGTTGAGATCATGATGGAGCTCGAGGACGAGTTCGGCATCGAGATCAAGGCTGAGGAAGCAGGCAAATCCGTTAAGGAGCTCACAGACTACATCAACGGTAAGATCGACGAATAATTTTCAACGAAACTGAAAGAGGTGACATGGATGCTTAGAACGGAGCTATGTGATTTAGTGGGTATCGAATATCCGATATTTCAGGGAGGAATGGCAAGGATCTCAGATGGTATCCTTGCAGCAGCCGTATCAGAAGCAGGCGGACTCGGTATCGTTTCAGCAGCAAGCGGAGACGTTGACCAGATCGCTGCCGAGCTCGATGCTGCTAAGCAGCGTACAAGTAAGCCCATCGGTGTTAACGTAATGCTCAGAGGCGACAACCTCGATGCTATAGCTCAGCTCATCGCCGATAAAAAGCCTGCCGTTGTAACAACAGGTGCAGGCAATCCCGAAAAGTATATGGAAATGTGGAAGAACGCAGGCATAAAGGTCATTCCGGTCGTGGCTTCTACCACTTATGCAAAGCTTTTCGAGCGCGCAGGAGCAGATGCTGTTATCGCTGAGGGCGGCGAATCGGGCGGTCATATCGGTGAGCTCAATACAATGGCACTCGTTCCTCAGGTATGCGACGCAGTAAGCATCCCGGTCATCGCAGCAGGCGGAATCGCAGACGGCAGAGGTGCGGCAGCAGCTCTTATGCTCGGTGCGTGCGGTATCCAGATCGGCACAAGATTTCTCCTTGCAGAGGAGTGCTCCATTGCAAGAGCATACAAGGATAAGGTGCTAAAGGCAAACGATGCCTCAACTATCGTTACGGGCAGACGTCTCGGTCATCCCGTAAGAAGCATAAAGTCAAAGTTTTCGAGAGAATACGCAAGGATCGAGTATACGTCGATCGGCGACGACGAGCTTGAGCAGTTCGCAGTAGGTTCGCTTCCTGCTGCGGTATCGGGCGATGAGGGACACGGATGCTTCCTCGCAGGTCAGATCTCGGGACTTTGTAAAAAGGAACAGCCGTCGGCTGAAATAGTCAGAGAGATCTGCGAAGAGGCAGAGGCTCTTCTCTTAGGAGGAAAAAAATGGGTAAAATAGCATTTGTATTCTCGGGTCAGGGCGCACAGTACAGCGGAATGGGCAAGTCGCTTTATGATAATTCATTGGCAGCAAAGGCTTTATACGATGCTGCTGAGGCTATCCGTCCCGGTACTATGGAGCAGTCCTTCAGCGGCTCGGCAGAGGAGCTGAAGAAAACCGAAAACACTCAGCCCTGCCTTTATCTTGTAGATCTTGCAGCAGCGCTCGCTCTCAATGAAGCAGGCGTTAAGGCTGATGCTGCGGCAGGATTTTCACTCGGTGAGATAGCAGCCCTCGCATTTGCAGGCGCTTATACTCACGAGGAGGGTTTTAAAATCGTTACCGAGCGCGGCAGACTTATGGGCGATGCAAAGCCCGAGCAGGAAACTGCTATGTGCGCAGTCGTTAAGCTCGGAAGCGATGTTATCTCCGAAACCGCTTCAAAGTATGAACAGCTTTATGCGGTAAACTTCAATTGTCCCGGTCAGACAGTTGTTTCTGGACTCAAGTCCAGTATGGACGAATTTTCAAAAGAAATATCACAGCTCGGCGGAAGATGTATTCCCCTTGCAACGAGCGGTGCCTTCCATTCGCCGTTTATGAGCGATGCGGCAGGTAAATTTGAGACATTCCTTGAGGGATGCACGATCGCTCAGCCCGAGCTTCCTGTATATTCAAACACAACAGCTCTGCCATACAGCGGAAAGGTTTCCGAAATGCTCGGAAAGCAGATGTGCAGCCCCGTTAAATGGCAGGATACTATCGAAAACCTGATCGCTGACGGCTTCGACTGCTTTATCGAGGTCGGCGCGGGAAAGACTCTTACAGGTCTCATCAAAAAGACCTCTAAGGATGTAATGGTGTGCTCGGTCGAAAATGCCGAGACACTTGAAGAAGCTGTAAAGGCGGTGAACAGCCGTGCTTAACGGAAAAACAGCGCTCATCACGGGTGCATCAAGAGGAATAGGCGTAGCTATCGCAAAGGCAATGGCTGAGGCAGGAGCAGATGTTGCAGTAGTTTTCAACAGCGGCTCTGAAAAGGCAGAGGCTGTATGCTCTGAGATCAAGGAAAAATACGGTGTAAAGGCATTTTACTATCAGTGTAATGTTGCCGACAGCGCACAGTGTGCGGAGCTTGTAAAAAAAGTTACCACAGATCTCGGCGGAGTAGACATCCTTGTAAACAACGCAGGCATAACAAAGGATAATCTTCTCCTCTCAATGAGCGAAGAGGATTTTGATGCTGTCATCAATACAAATCTCAAGGGCAGCTTCAATATGATAAAGGCTTGCGGACGTAATTTCATAAGAAAAAAATATGGCAAGATCATTAACATATCTTCAGTTTCGGCACTTCTCGGAACAGCAGGTCAGTGCAATTACGCGGCTTCTAAGGCAGGAGTGATCGCGCTTACAAAGGCTACAGCAAGAGAGCTTGCAGCAAGAAATATCAACTGCAATGCTATCGCGCCGGGATTCATTTCCACCGATATGACTGCCGAGCTGGAGGATAAATATATTTCGTCGATACCGCTTAAGCGTGCAGGCGCTCCCGAGGACGTTGCGGCGCTCGCGGTATTCCTCGCAAGCAAGGCATCCGACTATATCACAGGCGAGGTCATCAGGATCGACGGAGGACTCGCAATTGGAGGATAAAATGAGAAGAGTAGTAGTAACAGGTATGGGAGTCGTTTCGCCTGTCGGAAGCAAGCTGGAGTCCTTTTGGGACAGCCTTGTTAACGGTAAGAGCGGTATCGGTCTTATAACCCGTTTTGATACAACAGATTTCAAGGTAAAGGTCGCAGCCGAGGTCAAGGACTTTGATGCTTCCGAGTATATGGACAAGAACGAGGTGCGAAGAAGCGACATCTTCGTAAGATATGCTATCGGTGCGGCAGATCAGGCTGTAAAGCAGTCGGGTATTATGGGAAATATCGCTCCTGATCGTTTCGGTGTATATTTCGGTTCAGGTGTAGGCGGATTTGAAACATTTGTTTCCGAGCAGGAGAATTTCAACAAGCGCGGACCCTCAAGAGTTTCGCCGCTCTTCATAACAAAGATGATCTCAAACATGGGTGCAGGAAACATTGCGATCAGATTCAATGCAAAGGGACCCTGCATTTCGTTTACAACTGCGTGCGCAACAGGCTCGACATCTCTCGGAGAAGCATTCAGAGCTATCCGTCACGGTTATGCAGATGCTATTATTGCAGGCGGCGTTGACGCGTCTATAACACCGCTTGCTATTGCCGGATTCCAGAATTGTACAGCGCTTTGCGAGAACGATGATGTCAATGCGGCATCTATCCCGTTCGATAAGAGAAGATGCGGTTTCGTAATGGGCGAGGGCGCAGGTGCGCTTA
>DHYN01000012.1:0-15164 GCA_002414125.1 Ruminococcus sp. UBA5129
GTTTTTAACAAATAATATGTAAGGTGTTGAATTTTCAAAAATAGTGTGGTATAATATATTTATACTTATCGGACAAGTACCGCAGGCGGTTCGGTAATATCATCAACTTGCGGAGAAAAGAGGATTTTAATATGAGTAAGTTAGGAGTAGCACTGCTTATCGCAGGTACAGCTGCTGTAACAGGCATTGTAGTTTCCAAAATGGCAAAGAATAAGAAGAGACCTAATACAGATCTTATCGACGACTTCGATGATTGCTGCTGTGAGTGTGGTGACAGCCTCGATGTTGTGATCCCCGATGAGGAAGATTGCGCTGAGGAGCCCGCTGAAAATGCAGAAGGCGAAGAAGCGATCAAGCTTGGCGTTTATCGCNNTTGTGTGTATTGAGAGGGTATTGGTATGAGTATTGGTATTAATATCCGAACATGCCGCCGAAGAATTCATTGGGGTCGAAGTCGGGATATGACTGCTGAGGCGATGAATTCTGCTGTTTTCTGTCATCTGTGTTTCTGTCATCCTCGGAAGCGGCAGATGTGCCCTTGGATTCATCGACTGTTACGGTTACAGTGACCTCTTCACCCGAGCGATAAACGCCAAGCTTGATCTTGTCACCCTTCTTTGCGGCTCTTACGAGCTTTACGAGGTCGGATGACGAGGAGATCTCAGTGCCGTTAGCTGAGGTGATAATATCGTTTAGCTTGAGTCCTGCCTTTTCTGCCGGCGAGTTCTCGTTCACGCCTTTGACAACAGCTCCTGCCGGCAGACCGAAGCCCAAGTAGTCCTCACCGAGATCGCCGACTGAAACACCGATGTAGGGCTTAACAACATAGCCGTTCTCTATGATGCTCGATATGAGACTCATCACGGAATCAACGGGGATAGCGAAGCCGATGTTGTCAATGGAAGCTTCGGATGTCGAGCTGCTTGAGTATTTCGCATTTGTGATGCCGACTACCTCGCCCTTGCCGTTAAAGAGCGCACCGCCTGAATTGCCTGAATTTATAGCACAGTCGGTCTGGATGAGCGACATGCTTCCCTTTGTTGTCGTAATATCACGGTCGAGAGCGCTTACAACGCCTGTGGTGAGCGAGAAAGTAAGCTCGCCGAGAGGATTGCCGATAGCGAAAACGTCATCACCGACTCTGAGACTGTCAGAGCTGCCGATCGAAACGGGAGTAAGTCCCTCTGCATCTATCTTGAGCACTGCTATGTCGTTGCTCTCGTCACTGCCGATGAGCTTTGCAGTGTATGACTTGTCGTCGTAGGTGGAAACTGTTATCTCGCTTGCACCCTCTATAACGTGCTGATTTGTCACGATATAGCCGTCCTCGCTGATGATGAAGCCCGAACCGGAAGCTGCGGAATTAGTCTGATAGCCGAAGTAGTTTGTGGTGATCTGTGTGTTGATGCCGACAGTGGAATTTACGTTTGCAGCATAAATATCGGATGCGCTCATTACCGCGCCGCCTGCGGTATTGACTGTCCGGATCACTGTGGGAGAGTCCTGTTTTCCGAGGACTACACTGTTGGATTCAGCCGTCTGTTCGTTCTGAGAAGTCTGACTGCCGAAGTATTTCATTCCTGCGACTGTTCCGCCTGCACCGAGTCCTCCGCCAATGAGCGAGCAGCAAAGTGCGAGAGCCACGAGCTTTCCGCCTGACTTCTTTTTGGACTTTTCTCCCTCTATTTCAATTTTTTCGTAGTTCATACTGAGATCTTCGTTCATCATATCAATGCACTCCTTTTTATTCTTTGGGATGTTGTTTTCCTTTGATGATATTATAATACAGCATGTAGTTGTCAATTATTTTATCACTTCGGGAAAAGTTCGTGGATGTTTTTTCACAAAAGTGTCAAAATGTGAAAGATCAGTGACTCGTTATTTCACAAATCACTTGATTTCACGCTTGCAATGTGATACAATTATGATATTGAAGAGTAATAAGGAGAGATTTATGGATTTTTTTATATCGCTCGACGGCAGGATCTTACTGTGGATTCAGGATAACATCCGATGTGAAGCGCTCAACAGCATATTCATGTTCATAACACGTCTTGGTGACAAGGGCTTTTTCTGGGCGGCGCTCGCGGTCATTCTCATGATAAACAAGAGAACTCGCCCTGTCGGAGCGACTTGTGCAGCAGCGCTGCTTCTTTCGGTCGTCATTAACAACTATCTGTTGAAAAATCTTGTCCGCAGAGCACGACCGTTCGACACGATAGCAGGTCTGACATCGCTTCGCACACCTCACGACTTCTCGTTCCCGTCGGGTCATACAGGAAGCTCAGTTGCGGCTGCTGTCACGCTGTTCCTTGGTCTGCCGAAGAAATACGGTATCCCTGCACTCGTTCTTGCAGTACTCATATCGCTCTCGCGTTTATACATCGGTGTCCATTATCCGACCGATGTGCTCGGCGGAGCTGTGACCGGGGTCGGTATTGCATTCCTGTCGCGGACTCTCGTCGATGCTCTCTCAAAAAAATTTTCCGAAAAGGAAAAAGGAGGTCAGTCTACATGAAAACAAAATTCCTTGCAGGAGCGCTCACAGCAGTTGTCACGGCTGCGGCAGGACTCCTCGGCGCTCTGCCTTCGTTTGCCGCGCAGGAGTATTATTACGAAGAAAAGCCATATATCCTCGGCGACATAAACTGCGATTCAAAGCTTGACGAGCTTGATCTGGAGCAGTTCGGAAGATTTGTCGTAGCCGCCGAAAACTCCGTAACAGACGGCATCGCGCGCGGCGATATGGATCATGACGGAGCGCTTAGTTCGCTTGATGAGGCTATACTCCGAGGTGCAGTCCTCGGCATCATCCCTCCCGAGACGGTAACTCCGCCCGGCTATCAGGAATATGAGCAGCCGATAACAGCTCTTATACTAAAAACGACTCCGACAACGCCCTCGACAGGCGATGTGAAGATGCTTACGTTCTTTGTGGATTTCCCGAATAAAAAGTATCTCAGCGAGGCATATTCGACTGAACAGATGAAGGAGGAGCTCTTCGGAGACGGCAAGGCTGTATACCCGTATGAGAGCGTTACCGCGTGGTTCGACAGAGCATCCTACGGAAACCTTCACCTCAGCGGCGATGTTTATTCGTATACATGCAGCAAAAATATGTATGAGTACCAGAACGATTACGGCTTTGAACAGCTCGTAATGGAGGTGCTGCAAGGTCTTGACAGTCAGATAGACTACTCCGACTACGACTCGAACAATGACGGCATTATTGACTGTCTCAGCTTCACAATACCGCTCGACGGCGAGAGCGAGGAGGCTCTCAACTTCTGGTGGGGATGCACCTCAACGTGGTATCAAAATTACGGCTTCAGCGTTGACGGAATGTATGTTGACAGGTATATCATCAATGATGTGATGCCATACGAGGATGAAATGGTCTACCACAAGCAGACGCTCATCCATGAAATGGGACACTCGATGGGTCTGCCCGACTACTATAAGTACGAGACACAGGGCGACAACGAGGGATTCCACGGTGATGCGGGATATGCGAAAATGGACGACATGCTTGCAGACTACACCACCTTTGATAAAATAATGCTCGGCTGGCTTACGGACAGCGAGATCCAAAAGTACAACGGCTCGGGACAGCAGACCTTTGAACTGAATGATGCATCCCTCTCGGGAAGCTGCCTCATCCTGCCGATAAGCTCAACAGCAGATGACTATAACTCCGAGTACTTCCTCGTGGAATACATAACCGATAAGGGAAACAACAGCGACAGCTACGCTTGGTTCGACCGTTCGGGAGTACGTATTTTCCACGTTCAGAGCGAGTTCTATACCGATTACTGGGATCGTGTTATGTTCAAGTATGAGAATTACTCCGACTACTATATGGGCGATGACAAGGCGCGTGTGCTCAGGCTCGTTAATGACGGAAACGGGTTCTTCCATTCAGGTGACACCGTTTCATACGGCGTGAGCGGTTTTGCGGCATATGATGAAAACGGATATGAGACAGTCAACACAGGCTACGTTGTTACGTTCGCTCAGAACATCAGCGGTACAATGAGCGTGACCGTTTCAAAGTAAAAAACGATATTTTTACGGAGGAGAATAATGCTTATTCATAATGGAACAAACACAATTACAACAGATAGGTTGATCCTTAGAAGATTTGAGTATACAGATGATAATGCAATGCTAAAAAACTGGGTTTCTGATGAGAAAATACAATCATTATATTCCGAACCTGTGTACTCTACTAAAGAAGAAGTAAGGGAGCTGCTTGATAAGTATATCGGTTCCTATGAAAAGAACGACTACTATCGTTGGGCTGTTATTGAAAAAGAATCAGGCGAATGTATAGGTCAAATAGCCTTTTTCCTTGTGGACAGCAAGAATCATTTTGCAGAAATCGAGTATTGTATTGGTTCTGAATTTCAGTGTCGGGGTTACGCTACCGAGGCAACAAAGGCTGTTATTGCCTATGGATTTGATATAATAAGGTTTCACAAGATTCAGATATGCACCAAAACAATTAACGAACCTTCAAAACGTGTCATAGAAAAGTGTGGATTTACATATGAGGGAACTTTACGAGATTTCTTCTTTATGAATGGCGAATATGTAGGCAGACTTTACTTCTCTATGCTAATAAGTGAATACAAACAAAAATTCTGATTTATACGAATAAACACATGATTTAAATAAACCCGAAAGCAGTTCCGAAAACTACTTTCGGGCATTACTTTTATATGCGTATTAGTCTTACCAAGTTGAGGGGATTTTTTGAGGCAGCACCGCACTGGTAGTCAAGACTTTTAATCAATCGACCTATATAAACAACAAATGTACATGCTTTTGTAACAAAATCTAAATGGATGTTTCAAATCCTGCTGAACGTTGTTAAATATTACTGTTGCACTCCTATCTGTAATATGCTATAATTAAAATAGCCATACGTATATATACCCAAAGCTGTTTTGACAGCTTTGAGCACACTATTGGAGGAATTATTATGAGTAAGAAATTAGCCGAAAAATTATTCGGCAGCATGACTGCTCTTGCTGTTGCAGCATCTGCAATGGTATCAACACTGAGCTTTGCAGCAGTCAATGACGATGGGACATACACCATTGAAAGTGACGACAGAGAAGAACTTCTCGGTTTCGGAGCTTCCGATGAGATGTTCCTCGGAGTTGCAGCTCAGTTCTCGGTTTTCGTGAGAAACGACTTCTCCGCTCATGATTCCGATGCCGAGGGACGCCTCGCAGCAGGAGGAAGCGCTAATCTTGGTGACGATACGCCAAACTATTCGGTAGGCGCAAAGTATATTAAAGACCCGAACGCTGCTCATGTAGTCATCGGCGGAGGTGAACTACGTAACTTCCAGACAGGCGACAGAAATTTTGTGGTGTCTGACGATACTAATATCTCTCAGGGCATCATGACCGCTATGAACGCAGGCGACTGCAAAATATACCGCGGCGAGCTCATAGACTTCGATGCCGCTTTCGCACACCTCGAAAAGCAGAGCCGCTATCTCAGTCACCTTGATGATAACGCTAATGTCATCATTCAGCCTTACTTCGATCACGGTTGGGAGTTCTCAGGAAATAACGAGCTCGTGAACGTTGTAACACTCACAGAGGCTCAGGCTGCACAGCTTGCTGCGGACGACCTTTGCTTCGAGTTCAATGTAAGGATCCCCGAGGGCTCAAAGCTCGTTGTGAACATACCGGGAAACGATGTTACAATGCCGTTTACAAACGTTAAGGTCTATTACAATGATGTGGATTATTCACTCGAGGAAAATGAACCTCTCATGGGTGAGAATCTCCCGATACTCTATAACCTCTATGAAGCGGAAAAGCTTACGTTCCAGAATTCGATACAGGGCTCTATCCTCGCTCCCAACGCCGATGCAGGCGATACAGTCGGCGACCGCGGCGGTCACATCGCAGGCTCGACAATGGTCAAGTCGTTTGACGGAAATATACAGTTCGGCTACACATGCTTCGATATAAAGGCTGACGACATAGTTGTAAAGACCGATATGCAGATCAGCAAGACTGATGTGAACGGCTCTGAGGTCAAGGACGCTGTCCTCACGCTCACGGGTAAGGATGCTGACGGCGACACGATCATATTCTCCGAGGGCAGCCTCAATGTTGCCGAGGACGGTCAGTCGATTTCCGCTTCGGGCGCTACTCTTGCATGGAAGTCAGGCAGCGCTCCCACCGATCTTAAAAATATACCTGACGGTATATATATCCTCCACGAGGAAGCTGCTCCCAACGGATTCCTTAAAGCTTCCGACATCGAATTTACCGTAGATCAGGGCAAGGTCGTTACTATAGACGGCAGTCCCGCATCAGAAAATCTTGTCACTATGGTGGACGAGCTTTCGGTGCTCACGATAAATAAGTTCGAGATCACAGGACAGAAGGAGCTTGCAGGCGCTAAGCTCGAAGTGCTTGACTTAGCAGGAAATGTAGTTGAACTCAACGGCGAAAAGCTCGAATGGATCTCCGAGGCAGGCAAAACATGGGAGATCGCAGGAATCCCTGACGGAAGCTATACTCTCAGAGAGTCGGGAGACACCTTTGAATATGACGGAAAGACCTATTCCGTTATCACAACTACTCTTCAGTTTACCGTTGAAGAGGGCAAAATTATAAGCAATAACGGCAACAAGACCTCGCTCACAGACGGCGCAGAGGGCTACTATGTAAACGGTGACACGATCTCTGTATGCGATGCGGAAGCTCCCGAGCCGACAGAAGCACCTGAGACAGAAGCTCCCGAAACAGAAGCTCCCGAAACAGAAGCTCCCGAGACAGAAGCACCCGAAACGGAAGCTCCTGAGACAGAAGCTCCCGAGACAGAAGCTCCTGAGACAGAAGCACCCGAAACAGAAGCTCCCGAGACAGAAGCACCTGAGACAGAAGCACCTGAGACAACAGTTCCCGAGATCGTGGGTAACGGTGAAGTTGATGCAGAAACAACCGATCCTGAGACAACAGTTCCCGAAACGACAGTTGAAACTACTATAGAAACGACCGAGGAAACAACTTCTGAGGAAACAGCGGTGGAAACAACGATCGCATCGACCGTTGTTACAACAGAAACTACGACCGAGGCTGTAACTACAGTCGTTACAACAGTTCAGCCGAGCTCTTCACCCGGAACAGGTGACAGCGGCGTTACAAGCGTAATGATCGCGTTCGGCGCTTCGGCACTCGCAGCAGTTGCGCTCGCCCTCAGAAAAAAGCAGGATGAATGATCTGCGGTGAAATAAAAATGAAGGAAGCCCTTTGAAAAGGGCTTCCTTTTTTTGTCTCAAGTAGAATATCTCTCAGAGAGGTAAATACTCAGACGGCTCTGCATAGCGTCGGCACACTGCTCTGCGGTGCAGCCGCCGTTGAAAAATCGGCGCATTTCCTCATCGGCGATCTCGTAGAATTTATCGTCTGTCATGTCGATATAAAATGAAGGCACGGCACTGTCGATAATGCTATTAACTGCGGCAACGTCCTCATCCGTAAGCTGACCGAGCTTTATGTTATAGGAATAGTCATAAGAGTCTACAATATATACATATCCCACATAATCCTTCCATTCGGGGTCGTCCTTAGTTGATTCCATATCGTGAAAATCCATATAATCAATGCGGCTGAATTCCTCATCGTATTTGAGACCGTCCTTTGTAATGGGGAAACCTCCTGTTCTTTTATATCCCCGTTCATCTTTATAGTTAGCATTCTCATAACGCTCATAAGCGAAATAGGATTTAATATACTCCCACGCCATTTCCTTTTTGTTACTGTTGGCATTGATCGCCATAAGGTCGTCGAATTCGATTTTAGGCTCATCAATGAAGGAGATTTCTTCTCCGCCGAACTTTCCGCGAACTAACTCAACATAATTTTCATAGGTCAAAATACTGTTATATGAAAACAGTCGAGTATCATCCAAAAAAGCACGACTGCTCTTACGCTCTTCTTCTCTATACCATTCAAACTCCTCCTGTTCCGTCATGCCCTCAGGCACATAGTTATAATCGGAGCTATCAAATAATGTAACGGGAGCTTCGTTGCAGTATTTAAGAAAACGGATAAAGCTGTCGCTGTTATAATTGCATGTACCGATGCTCCGATCTGTCCAATCAGTCCACATAAGATTCGTTGGTAAAGCACCGATGGTTCGTCCGATCTTGCAGTCGGTCGGATCGGGTTTGATCTTTATGGGAGGGTTTATTGTGAGATCAACCATTTTATCAAGAGTCATGTCTGAGCCTTCACCGATAAACTTTTTCTTTGCGCAATAGCCTAACTCTACATATACTCTGTCCGAAAGAGCAGGCAGCTTTCCGTCATGCTCAAAGCATTTCAGTACATTCGATATGAAGTAATCGCGGTTGTAAAGCTCGTCCTTGTCCATAAATTCATACAGATCACAAACGGCATCCTTTTCGAGCATATTTACATTGCCAAAATATCCCCCTCTACTGAGAAACAGAACATCGGGCAATTCGCCAGCCAGTATATCTTTAGCAATTTCGTCAAATACCTCATTCTTCTCATAATCCATCTGATAGTATTTCAGTTCTACACGGAACTCGTTTCTGCTATCCTCATTCCACGGATTGATATGATCTGAAATGAAATAGGAAGCCTCCCCCTCTCCCGAACAGTAGCCAATCGTAAGAACGGGCGTGTTTTCGAGCTCCTCAGCCGTTTGCGGAATGAATTTTGTCAGTGAAGTCGGATTCTGATAATCGCAGATGAGCAAAATGAAATTTCCGTCATCATCACGTCGGAAGCCGTTTACATCCCTTGCGGAAACACTTGCACCGTAAAAGTCAAAGAGCATCTCGATTGCATTGTCAGCGCTGTTTATGCCGTATATAGCGGAAGATGTTTTGATAAAAAGGCTGTAGCCGTCCGAGCCGGGAGTCATTGCGCCCTGAATCGTTTCGCTCAACTGATATGCAGTGTCGCTTGCGGTGAGCTTGCCTTTTTCGTCAAGTGTGCAAAGCATGATCTGATCCTCGTCCGACTTGACGGCACAGACGATCTGTCCGCTGCTGTTTCTGCCGATACCCATTATCGTGGTATCCTCGCTGCACATATTGCCATAATATTTGCCCTCAATATCAAACAGCTCATATGTGCCCTCGAGTTCAATAACAATGAATTTTCCGTCAGTACACATAGATCCTATAAGCGACATTTTTCCTGCCGATCTGTTGTATTCACTATCGACAGGCACGGAGTTGAGAAGCTTTCCGTCAGGTGAATAGCTGTTGATGATAAAGCTGTACTCGGCGAGATCATCGTCAGGCTCGGAAAGCTCGCCGTAGTCAACATGGTTGACAAACGTTACGACAGTGCCGTCATCGGCAACTGCAATGGCATAGGACATTCCGTAGTCAAAGTCGGAGAAATTCTCCTTATTGAAGTTCGACAGTTTACTGTCAGCCGTCCAGAATGTAGGTCCCAAGTCATCAGTGCCGAGCACAATATACTTGCTGCCTCCGTCATAGGGTGACATAAAATAGCCGTTTTTCATGTCTGACGGGAGAGTCAGAGTCTCTTTTTTGTAAACCGTACTGCCGAGCTTTTCTGCCGTTTTTATATTTTCGGGTGTGATTTCGCCTATGCGATTTGGATCATTTTTTTCACAGGAAACCGCGCTTAATGCAAAAATGAACGCTCCTAAAAATGCTGCAAACTTTTTCATAAAAATGCCTCCTTGTATTTCGTTTTCCAAAACTATAATTTCAGTTTCTATATACAAGTGTTTTTAAAAGACCCAAAAGACGAAATAAAATTCATTTGTACCGAAAATTGTATGAATGCACAAATGTGGCAGCGAGTATATGTGCATAAGTAATAAGGTGCTGTGGATTCGCAATTCAAGGGCAAAATTGCTGAGCTGCTGCAATTTGATTCTCGTGAAAAAATCAGGCGTATGACTTGACAATTTCCTTATAATACAGTAAAATAGTATAAGAAAAAATTTTTTTAAGCGAGGTATGACATATGCTGAAAAATACAGAAAAGGTCATGGACAGGATCGTTGATCTCTGCAAGTCAAAGGGCTTTGTATATCCCGGTTCTGAAATTTACGGAGGTCTTGCAAATACATGGGACTACGGTCCGCTCGGCGTTGAGCTCAAGAACAACATCAAGAAGGCTTGGCTCAAGAAATTCGTTCAGGAGAATAAGTACAACGTAGGTCTTGACAGCGCGATCCTCATGAATCCGCAGACTTGGGTCGCATCGGGACACATCGGCGGTTTCTCCGATCCTCTTATGGACTGCAAGGAGTGCAAGACGCGTCACAGAGCAGATAACCTCATCGAGGACTTTGACGGTACGAACGTTGCAGGCTGGACTAATGAGCAGATGACCAACTATATTTCCGAGCACAAGATCGCATGTCCGAACTGCGGAAAGACTAATTTCACCGACATCCGCCAGTTCAACCTTATGTTCAAGACTTTCCAGGGCGTTACCGAGGATTCCAAGGCTGAGCTCTATCTCCGTCCCGAGACGGCTCAGGGTATCTTCGTAAACTTTGCAAACATTCAGCGTACAACGAGAAAGAAAGTGCCGTTTGGCGTTGCACAGGTCGGCAAGTCTTTCAGAAACGAGATCACTCCTGGAAACTTTATTTTCCGTGTTCGTGAGTTTGAGCAGATGGAGCTTGAATTCTTCTGCAAGCCCGGCACCGATCTCGAGTGGTTCGCTTACTGGAGAAGCTTCTGCAAGGACTTCCTCATGAGCCTCGGACTCAAGGAGGAAAATATCCGTCTGAGAGACCATTCCGCAGAGGAGCTTTGCTTCTATTCAAAGGCGACTACCGACTTCGAGTATCTATTCCCGTTCGGCTGGGGCGAGCTTTGGGGAGTTGCCGACAGAACGGACTACGACCTCACTCAGCATATCAAGACAAGCGGAAAGTCGCTTGAATATTTTGACCCAGAGACAAACGAAAAGTATATTCCCTATGTCATCGAGCCTTCGCTCGGCGTTGAGAGACTTTTCCTCTCGATCGTTACAGAGGCTTACGATGAGGAGGAGCTTGTCTCCGTTGACAAGAACGGCAATGAGAAAAAAGAAACAAGAACAGTCATGCATTTCCATCCTGCGCTTGCTCCGTTCAAGGCTGCTGTTCTTCCGCTCGTAAAGAAGCTTACTCCCAAGGCTGAGGAGGTATATGAGATGCTCTCCAAGAAG
This sequence comes from Ruminococcus sp. UBA5129, assembly GCA_002414125.1. Taxonomy (GTDB): domain Bacteria; phylum Bacillota; class Clostridia; order Oscillospirales; family Ruminococcaceae; genus Ruminococcus. The sequence goes on from DHYN01000012.1 coordinate 11,214, forward strand.
TTTATGGTCGACTTCGATGAGACGGGTACTATCGGTAAGAGATACCGCCGTCAGGACGAGATCGGTACTCCTTTCTGCATCACCTACGACTTCGATACTCTCGAAAAGGACAACTGTGTTACAGTCCGCGACCGTGACACAATGCAGCAGGAGCGCGTTAATATCAACGATCTCGTGGCTTACCTTGAAGCTAAAATGGTATTTTAACGAGATTTGTCACTGATTCGGAGGGGTGTTTATGAGAAAAGGTAGTTTTACGGCAATAATTGCAGCAAGTGCAGTTCTTCTGTGCGGATGCGGTGAAATGTCCGACAAGAAGTCAAAGACGGTCAAAATGCCCGATCTCTGCGGCATGACGTTCGATGAGGCTGTTGAGGAATACGATGATCTGCTGACGATAAAAAATTCGGGCGATGAGTACAGCGCCAAGTTCGATGAGGGCGAGATCTGCTATCAGAGCGTTGACGAGGGGGAGAAGATCGAGGAGGGCGAGAGAGTCCGTGTGAAGATAAGTCTCGGAAAAGAGCCCGATAAGGACGATACCTCCGAAACAGACAGCAAAAAGCCGAGAGTCCCCGACCTTTCGGGTATGGATTTCCTCGATGCAAGGAGTAAATATTCGGACAGCTTTAAGATAGAGGTGCAGGGATATGAGTACTCCGACATTGTCGAGGAGCAGTGTGTGATCGCGCAGGAGCCTGCTTCAGGAAAAAGGCTCGAAAAGGGCGGCACAATCTATGTAACCCTTAGCAAGGGCAAAAAAGTGGAGGAGATGCAAATGCCGGATCTCCGCGGAATTGACTACGAAACTGCCTGCGAGTTATATGAGGGAAAGCTCAGACTCGTAAAGGCTGCCGAGGAATATAGCGACTCGGTTCCGAAGGGCGCGATCATCAAGCAGAGCGTAAAGGCATTTGAGACGGTCAAAAAGGGTGAGAAGGTCGGCGTAAAGGTCAGTCTCGGAAAAAAGAATTCTACGATCAATAAGGTTCCGCTCACGTTTAGCGAAGATGAGGACGGATGCGTTGCATTTTGGGTGAATATTGCAGAGGAAGAAAATTTCAACGGAGAGATAATTGATTTTGTGTTCAAGGTAAAGGACAGCGCTCCGAGCGGAGAATATAGCATCATTTTGGATAGCGTTGATCTTTCGGACTTCAATGGAAGCCCTCTTTCTCCGGATGAGACGTGTGACGGAAAAATATTTGTCTCCGCAGAGGCAAAGGATACTCCCGAGATCCCCGAAGGGATATTCTTCATGGGGTTGGATTACGGGACTGCTGTTCCCGGAGACGAAGTCGTTTTGCATCTGCGTATGCAGAACAATCCAGGACTTGCAGGACTTCTTGTAAGGCTTTCTTATGACATGGATATTTTCGAGTGCGTTGAGGTAAATGCCGCAGGCGAATTCGCAGCTCTTCAGTAAATGTTTTTAAAGCGCNNGCTTATTTTAATACTGATTGCCGTCTCATTTGATTTCTGCGCTGTCCTTGACTGCTGAAATTCATGATCCGACCTATTCCGTTGGGTGGTAGATTATTGGGCGAAGCTGTATTCCGTTCATTGCCGCTTCTATCGCATCGGGCAGCATGGTAAATTCGGCAACAAGTGAGGCAGGCTTCTTCACTAAGTCATCTTGAAGCATGGGCACGAAGTAGTAATTCTTTCGGTTGAGAAGTGTGCCGAGGTTGGCTGCCGAGCCGAGCAGAGAGTCGTTCGATGCGAGCGCGAGCAGAACGGGCTTTCCGCTCCGCAGGTGGGATTTTACTGCCATTGTGGCAGTAGTATCGGTTATCGACAGCGCAAGCTTATCGGCTGTATTCGATGTGCAAGGCGCAACGACCATTATGTCGGTCATGTCCTTGGGACCAATCGGTTCGGCATCGGCGATCGAGGTTATGACCTCACTGCCGCATATTTCAGCGAGTCTTTTTACGTTCTCGGAAGCCGTTCCGAAGCGTGTTGAGATCGAAGCAGCGTGCTCGGACATTATAGGTATGAGATGTGCGCCTTCATCAACGAGAAGCTTTGCCTGCGTGAAAACTTTTTCAAACGAGCAGAACGAGCCTGTCATTGCAAATCCTATTTTCAGCCCTTTAAAACGGTCATTCATCGGCATCACCCCTCTCTCTGAGAATGCCTGTCACAGTGTCGGCAATTATCTCGCCCGATGTCACGGGAGCTGTTTTTCCCGGGAGACCGAGTGCCCATATCGCCTTTATGCCGAGTTCCGCAGCCGTATTGAGGTCAATTCCTCCCGGCTTTGATGCGAGGTCGATGTAGAGTGCGTCCGGAGAGCCTTTTTCAAGCACCTCGCGGCTGAATATCATCGAGGGTACAGTGTTGAAGATGAGTCCGTATCCCGAGGAAATATCGCTTGTCATGCAGCAGCGGACTCCCATGAGACGTGCCTTTGCCGCACCCTTGGCATCCTTTACGGCAACAGTGATGTCTGCGCCGAAGCCTTTGAGTATGTTTACGAGAGCCGTACCGATCCGTCCGAGACCGACTATCAGTACGCTGAGTTCGTTTATCGTCACAGGAAGCTCTTCAAGTGCGATCTGGACAGCTCCCTCTGCGGTCGGGATTGCGTTGCAGAGACTCAGCTCCTCACGTTCGAGGTAATCAATGACATCGGCATCCGCAAGGTCGCTGCGAAGCGCATCGTCAATTTGTCCGGCGAGGACTATGGAATTTTCCGAGAGCATATCTGCTATGGCGCGCGAGGTGAGCTTTGTCTCCGAGCAGGGACATGTTATCAGTCCCGAAGCATCCGCCGCAGGCACGGGGAGGACGACGCGGCTGAATTTGTCGCCCGTATCTGCGAGTTTGAGCTGCGGATAGGCTGAGTAATACTTCTTGTCGAAGCCGATGATGTAGGTGTCGTATTTTTCCGACAGGCGGACCGCACAGCAAAGCTGACGCATATCGCCGCCTGCAACGAGCAGTTTTTGTTTCTTTTTCATAGATTGATCTCCTTTTTGATTCGGTGGTGTGCCCTTATTATTATATGAGCCTGCGGAGATTTGGTGAGAGGCAATACTCCACAAAAAAGCGGAGACCCGTTAACNNGTTATTTCGGGTCTCCGTTTTATCGTTATGAGATTTTGTCGGAAATTATGCCTGGAATACTGCACGAACAAAGTTGTAGAGGTGAGCGTGGATCGAGTTGTCACCGTGGTAGCCCTGCTCGTAGTAGTGCCAAACGTGGGGAACATTATTGTTTGTGAAGTTCTCGTGATAGCCGTTGGGAGTGCTGTAAACTACGGTATCGTTTCCGCCTGCTGTGATGAAGATGAGCGAGGGAGCTGATTCCTCGGAAGCGAACTTCCATGCGCCTGTTGCTCCGGGAGCAGGACAGATAGCGCCTACATAGCCGAAGAGGTCAGGGTGCTTCATACCGATCATGAGGGACTCGCGTCCGCCCATTGAGAAGCCTGTGATAGCCGTATTCTCTCTGCCCTCCAGGATAGAGAAGTTCTTAGCGATCTCGGGCATAAGCTCTGTTGTGAGGACTGTATCGAAGTNNTGCAAGGTTGTTTGCATCGTCCATACCTGTGCAGTCCGGAACACTCTGTGATGAATAGATGTACGGGAATACCACGATCATATCCTTAGCTGCGCCCTCTGCGATGGCGTTTCCGATGATCTGACGTGTGTACATTGTATCGTTGCCCTTGATTATCATACGATCCTGATTCTCGTAATAACCGTGCATTACATAGAGAACAGGATACTTTTTGGACTCGTCATAGCCTGCGGGGAGAAGCACATTGTAAGGCTTTTCACGCTTACAGAAGCTTGAGTAGTATGACTTTTTAACGACAGTACCGTACTGAACGCCTGCCTTTTCGTTGTGGGAGTCGCCGGGCTCGCTGATAGAAACGTTGTTTGCAACAATGGGAGTGTACTCGGAGATAGTTCTCATAGGCTGAACCTCGGGAACATAGA
>DHYN01000012.1:15255-15439 GCA_002414125.1 Ruminococcus sp. UBA5129
CTGCGACCTTGCGAGCCATAGCTGTATCGAGTGAGGAGATCACACCGTCACAGTCAACGTCGCCGGGTTCTGCTTTTCTGATAGAAGGCTGACCTGCGCCGTCGATCTTTGTGCCGGCAGGAGCGCCGATTGCCTCGTCAATGTAGAAGTCGCCGAGCGTACCGTCTGTAGTCTCAACGATGAT
>DHYN01000012.1:15493-16872 GCA_002414125.1 Ruminococcus sp. UBA5129
CGATCTCATCCCAAGTCGTTTCACCGTCAGCATTTGTATATTCAAGAGTAAACTTGAAGTCTCTTGTATCGTCCTTGCCGTCGTAGGCAACGTTTACAGAGAAGCTGTATTCCGTGCCTGCCTCGAAAGCTCTGTTGAGTGCGAAAATAGAACCGTTCCACTCATCTGTTCTTCCTGTTACGGCAAGCGACTTGCTGCCCTTGTATGCTGAAGCACTTGAAACATCAGCGCTTGCATCGCCTCTTCCCGACCATGATTCAGTTCCGTTCTCAAATGTGTGGTGGAACCAATAGCCGTCTGCGTCAACCTCGGGAGGTGTGATAGGAGTATCGAATCCCTCGAAAGGACCGTTGCCGTCGCCGAGATTCATAAGTGACTTATAGGCAGACTTAGGATTGTTGTTTGAATCATAAAGGAGAGCGTTTGAACCGCTGCTGAGCCATGAATTTGCATCATTCGGACCCCAGATCTGGAAAAGTGTGACCTTGCCCTGATATTTGCCGCTGGTATTAGCTTCCATGATATGCTTTGCAATAGCCGTATACTTGTCAGCCTGTTGCTGATCTGTGAACTTTCCGCTGTCAACGGATATATCGAGCTCTGTTACCTGAACATCAATACCGAGATCGAGGTACATATCCATTGCCTTGAGGTAGTTTACAGTACCTGAGAATGTATCATATCCGGCGTCGATATGCGACTGCATTCCCATACCGTCGAGAACACCCTTAGCCGAGAGCGGCTTGAGGATCGTGTTGATTATACAGTCACGCTTGTGATCCCAGTACTCGTTGTAGTCGTTGTAGTAGAGCTTACATCCCTCGGGAGCATACTTTCTTGCATATGTGAACGCCTTTTCAACGAATGCGTTAGAGCCGTAAACCTGCACCCACGGTGAATTGCCGTTTCCGTAGCCGGGAGTTCTTGCACCGCCGTTGTTAGCTGTTCTGCCCGAATCATCGGATACGCACTCGTTACAAACGTCATAAGAATAGACATTAAGAGTAGGATACTGGTTCTCAAACGCAGCGAACATATTCTTTATGTAACTTTCCATACGCTGATCCATTGTACTTGAATTGACCCAACTGCCGCTTGCGTTGAAGCCCTCCTTGAAGAACCACTCTGGAGTCTGGCTGTGCCATACGAACGTATGACCGCGGAATCCGAGGTTGTTCTTAGCGCAGAAGTCAGCAATAGCTGCGCAGCTATTGAGAGAAACGTTTATGTTATTATTGGACGAGCCGTTTGCGCTGAGCGTTGCATCGGGCTTTGTCTCATTCTCGCACTCCACGGCATCGCAGTCCTTGAGGATGTTTGCTGTGATCGCGGAATTTCTGATAGTACCGCCGTTGAGGATATTTCCCACACGGAAGCCG
>DHYN01000067.1:0-5672 GCA_002414125.1 Ruminococcus sp. UBA5129
TTATCCCCAAAAGGGGATAAAGGGATTTTTGGAGAGACGGCAAGATGCTCATCTTTTTGACAAAGATCCGTAAACAAAGCTTTCGATAATGTTTCAATAGTTCATAATAATAGCAAATGCTGATGATATCTTTATCATAAGAGACCCATACGCTGCATGTAGACAAACACGAATGTCGAACCGAAGAGCAAAATTCCCGATGTCACAAACACTATCACAGCCGTGAGGATAACGCTCAGGAACGAAACTCCGCCCTTAGCGCCGAGTCTCTGCGGACTCACAGGACCTCCGAAGCGCTGCTTTTCACGGCTTACCGACCTTATCGAGTAACGGTAGTAAAGCCAGTTTCCGAACAGGCACAGAACTATCCTCACACCCCAATCAACAGTCGAGCACATGCTGATAAGCTCCTTTATGAATCCCTCGTTTTCGTACACGAGCTTTGCCGCGCCGCTGAGCATAGGCATTTCCTCGCCTGTCATACCGATCGCATAGACGATCTCGGGCAGGTTCAGTATAACTGCAATAATTGCGGAGATCACAGTCCACAGCCACATTTTTCTGTATGCGAAGTGGAAATAAGGACATATCAGACAGATGAGATTGAACGACACCTTAGTACCGAGATCCTTCATTCTCTTGAAAAGCGGCAGATAGTACAACGTGTTCGGACCTACGAACTGTGCCACCTCACCGAGCTTTACTCCGTCACCGAACTCCTCCTCGGGATTAAAGCCGAAGTACTCCTTGTTGATGTCCATTCCCTCGACAGCCTTTGCGTAATCAGCCATACGCTTTGCAGCATCATTAGCCTCCTTGTCTGTCGGCAGAGGAAAACCGCAGTCCTCGCATTTGTCAGCCTCGGGGGGATTCTTCGCAAAGCAGCGCGGACATATTTTCTCATCGTCCGCAGCATCGGGACTTTTCGTTTCATTCTCAGAAGCGTTCTGCGCCGAATCATTGGAATGATACGAACTCAGCGCAGCCTTACGCTCATCCTCGGCGGACTGCCATGACTGTCCCGATTCGTGGAGCGCATCATTCAGGCATTTTCCTGCATCCTTATAACAGCTTCTATGGTATGGAGTGCCGCACTCCGGACAAACTACAACGTCGTCATCCGCGCTGAACGTCTCGCCGCAGCTAAAGCACTTTTCACCTGTATATTTCATTTTCTACCTCCGAGTTAAAAACATATACCTATATAGAATATATTATATCACGATACTTACACTAAAATCAAGACTTTTTGAAAAAAATTTGAAAAAACGCAATAATTAGCGGTAAAATGCGTACTTTTGTTCTTGACAAAGATTTTTTAGGGTGGTAAAATATAGGAACGGGTTAGTTGATATTGCCTAAAAATTCAAGGAGGATCTCTGAAAATGAAAAAATTAAATTTACGCAGAGCAGGTGCAGGTACTCTTAGTCTCGCGATGCTCATGACGCTTGCTCCGAACGCAGCCGTTATCAATGCAGCCGATACGGAAGCTTCCGGCAAGGTGATCTATTCCACCGACTTTGAGGACGGCGATGTATCGTACTTCTCAAATCGCGGCGGTGATGACACGACTGAGCTCTCGGCATCCACAGAAGCTTTCGTAAGCGGATCGACCGCTCTGCTCGCTTCGGGACGCTCCGAGTCATGGAACGGTCCCTCATTCCGTCTCGATACGGTCTGCCAGCCGAATACCGAATACCTTGTAAGCGCTAAGATCAAGGGAAGATATTATACGAGCGCAATGCTCAGCTTCCAGTACAACAATTCCGACGGCGAGACGAAGTACAGCAACCTCGTCCAGAACCTCAACGGCAGCGATTGGCAGGAGGTCAAGGACGTAAAGGTCAGCTTCACCGATGATATGTCCGATGTGTATGTCTACTTCGAGGGCGGCTCGGACGACCTCTTCATCGACGACTTCAGCATCGTTGAAGTTCCCACTATAGATATTGAAAGCGACATTCCCTCGCTCAGAGAGGTATATCACGACAGCTTCAAGGTCGGCACTGCTATCACTCCCGATAACCTCAGCTCAAAGCCGTTCATGGCTCTCGTTCAGAAGCACTTCGGCGACTCGATCACTGTAGGCAACGAAATGAAGCCCGATTCCGTACTCAATAAGGCTGCCTGTCAGGCCTACTTCGAGGAAACAGGCGATGATGAGACGCCGCAGATCTCATTCTCCGCAGCAAAGCCGATCCTCAACTACTGCAAGAATAATAACATTCCCGTCCGAGTTCATACTCTTGTATGGCACTCTCAGACTCCCGACTGGTTCTTCAAAGAAGGCTATGATGACGAGGGTGCATGGGTATCAAAGGAAAAGATGCTCAAGCGTATGGAAAACTATATCAAGGCTTACTTCGAGACGCTCACAGATCTGTACCCCACTGTTGACTTCTATGCATGTGACGTTGTGAACGAGGCTTGGACAGACGGCGGTACTCCCCGTGAGGCAGGTCAGCAGGGAAACAGCGGCTCTGAGCAGTCGGCATGGGTAAAGGTGTTTGGTGACAACTCCTTTATCGAGCCTGCATTCACATATGCAAGAAAGTACGCGCCAAAGGGCTGTAAGCTCTACTACAACGACTATAACGAGTACATGACAGGCAAAATGGAGGCTATCTGCAAAATGGCTGAAGGTCTCAAGGAAAAAGGTCTCATTGACGGTATCGGTATGCAGTCGCACCTCGATGCAAGACAGAGCCTCGATGCTTCATTCCCCTCACCTGCGATGTACAAGAACGCTATCGCAACCTACTCAAAGCTTGGTCTCGATATACAGATCACCGAGCTTGACGCTACGGTAAACGAAAATACAGGCGACACTCTCCTCGATGTTCAGGCGGAATACTACAGTCAGATCTTCGATGCTATCTACGAATACAGAGACAATATCTCAGCAGTCATCCTTTGGGGGGTTACCGACGACAGAAGCTGGAGAGCATCGCAGCAGCCGCTTCTCTTTGGCGGAGACTATATGGCTAAGCCCTGCTTCTTCTCGATCATTGACGGCATCGAATACACTCCCACAAAGCCTACCGACCCGATCACCGTTGAGTCAACGACAGGCAGCGATCCCACTATCCCTATGATATACGGCGATGTCGACCTCGATCTTGACGTTACTATCAACGATGTTGTAAAGATCCTCTGCCACACCGCGGATCCGAGCAAGAACCCCATTTCAGCGGAGGCAAAGAAGCGCGGAGACGTTTACCAGAACGGCGACGGAATCAATGCTCTCGATGCGACTTCGATCCAGAAGTTCCTTGCATACATAGTAACAGAGCTTCCCGAGTCATATCTCTGAGCCGCATAAATATCAGCGCCGCAGCACATATNNATATAATGCTGCGGCGTATTTGTTTTTGCAAAAAAGAAATAACCTCATGACCTATACGGATTCTTCATTGGGAGCTTTACTGATCGTCGGACATTTCAAGTCCTTTATCGGCAGCTTGTACACTGCGCAGCTTTCTGCGGATAGCGCGTGTGCGGACACCTATGAGCTTGTCCATTTCCTCATCGAGCTGGCGGATGCGCGTCTTAGCGGACTCGAACACCTTCTCGAACGTGTCAAACTCTGTCTTGACTGCACCGAGTATATCCCATACCTCGTTGGAGTGCTTCTGAATTTGAAGTGTTCTGAATCCCATTTGCAGCGAATTCAGCATAGCAGCCATTGTTGACGGTCCTGCGATATTCACGCTGTACTCACGCTGGAGCACCTCCACGAGTCCGTGATTGACCGCTTCCGCGTAAAGACCCTCGAATGGCAGAAACATTATCGCAAAGCTTGTTGTGTATGGCGGACAAATGTATTTATCGTGAATATCATTTGCACACTTCTTAATAACGCTCTCGAGCTGTTTGTAAGCCAACTTTATCTCATCGGTATTGCCGCCTGAATATGCGTCTTGCAGCGCGGCAAAGGTATCTCCGGGGAACTTCGAGTCGATCGGCAGATAGATGTACCCGTCATCGGCAGCAGGCAGCTTCACGGCAAATTCAACATGCTCGCGGCTGTTCGGAACAGTTGCGATCTCCGTTGCGTACTGCTCGGGAGTAAGTATCTCACCGAGTATCGCGCCGAGCTGTATTTCGCCGAGAATGCCGCGCGTTTTGACGTTTGAGAGCACTTTTTTCAGATCGCCTACGCCGGCAGCGATCGTCTGCATCTCGCCGAGTCCCTTATAAACCTGCTCAAGGCGTTCGCTGACGATCCTGAACGAGCTGTTGAGCTTTTCCTCAAGCGATTTCTGGAGCTTTTCATCGACAGTTGCCTGCATATCAGCGAGACGTTTATTATTGTCCTCGCGGATATTATTGAGGCTGAGAGCTATTGTCTCGCGCATCGAACCGAGCTTCTGTTCGTTGTTGAGTTCGAGTGTTTTGATGCGTTCCTCGAGTTGCTTTATCTGCGCTGTTATGCTGTTCTGCTGGATGCGTGCGGCAGACTGTTGGTTATTTGATATGAGGTCGCCGAGTCCTTTCACGCTGCTTTGGACGGTCTGTGTGAGCTCCGAACGGAGACCGCGCTGTTCGTCGGAGATCAGTTTTTCAAGGCGGGAGTCGTTTTTTTCGCCGTCGGGTTTCACGAGAATGAGTACGAGCAGGAGCAGGTTGAACGCTCCGAGGATAACTGCAATTATTTCCATAGATACCTCCGATCAGANNGCAGCGAGTGCAACAACGATGAGCGGCAGATCAAAATATGCAAGCACGACTGCAACAGCCGTTCCTGCAACAGCAGTCGCCATATCTCCCGTGCTGTAGAAAATGGCAGGAATAGTCATTGCGCTCAGCACCGCATACGGTATATAGTACAGAAAGCTTCTGAAGAAGCGGTTCTTTATCTTCTTGCCGAAGAAGGCGAACGGTATCATTCTGATGAGGTAGGTCACGCCTGCCATTACGAGGATGTATAAAAAGAGCTTCATGATGTTTCAGCCTCCTCTTCATCCTTTATGGGGAATAGCAGCGCGCCGAGTGCGGAGGCTGCCGCAGCACTGATTATCACGGCGAAGCCTCCGGAGACGAACGTGATAAGATACTTGAACAGTATGCTGACCGCAGCCGCGATGATAACGACCGTCAGAACGCTTCGCTCCTTGCGTGCGGGAGGAATGATTATCGCGAGAAACATTCCGTAAAGCACGATACCCATAGCGTTTGATACCGAGTCCGGCAGGAGCTGACCTGCCGCCGCGCCAAGGGTCGTTCCCGAGACCCACCCGAGGAATGCTATGAAGATCATCCCATACATGTAAAGCGGATCAAGCGGTTCGAGCTGCTTCGAGCACACCGCGAATATCTCATCAGTGATGCCATATGAAGCCGCAAGTCTGTGCGGCATGTTGAATCTTTTATTGAGCCTCTGTGAGAGCGCGAGCGCCATTAGCGCATAGCGGAGGTTGATCGTAAGCTGTGTGAGAGCCATTTCGATCAGTGAGCCTCCTGAGGCGATTATATCTATGCCTGCGACCTGTCCTGCGGAGGTAAGGTTAACCGCCGAGATGATCGCTGCCGTAAGAGGGGTCAAGCCGAGCTGTACCGACCTTATGCCGAATCCGAACGATACCGACAGATAACCGAGTCCTATCGGGAGTCCGTGGGACATGCCTCTCAGAAAATGTTTACTCAAATCTCTATCGTCCTTTCTTATAAG
>DHYN01000067.1:5677-13486 GCA_002414125.1 Ruminococcus sp. UBA5129
AGCTTATTATTAGACTTTCTCAGGATCAATGGGGTCGCCGAGCTTCTTGAAGTAGTTTTCCGAATATACGCGGAATTCCTTGCGGAACTCTTCATCGTTCTCCTTAACATCATGGAGATAAGCGTGGATGTCGGTCTTTTCGTCTATCTCGATAATACATCCTGCTATATTCGAGCAATGATCGGAGATACGTTCGAGATTCGTGAGAATGTCCTGATAGATATATCCAAGCTCGACCGTACACTCCTCGTTCTGGAGTCGGCGGATGTGTCTGCTTTTCAGTTCTGCGCTGATGTTGTCAACGACTTCTTCAAGCGGCTCGACTCTGTGTGCGAGCTTCAGATCGTCATTTATGTAAGCTTCAAATGCCTTGTTGATATTATCCGTGATAGCCTCGGTGATGACAGCGATCTCGTTTCTGCACTCCGGCGAGAATTCGATCTTTTTCTCGTGCATCTCCTGCGCCGATTCTACGAGGTTAACAGCGTGGTCTGAGATACGCTCGAAGTTGCCGACCATATGCATCATCTTGGAAACACGTCTGCCGTCGGCAGCAGTGATACTGTTCTTGGAAATACGCACGAGATAGCTGTTGAGCTTGTCCTCGTAGTGGTCGATCCTGTCCTCGCAGCGGATGACCTGCTCAGCCATAGCTTCATCGTACTTTGTCAGCATTTCGAGGGCATCAAAGATAGTCTGCTTAGTTAGCTCCGACATAGCGACTGTTACGCTTCGACAGATCTCAATGGCAACGGCAGGCGTTTTGAGGAAGCGTTCGTCAAGGATGAAGTCCTCCTTGGAAGCTTCGTTTTCGGAAGCGTTCTTGCTGTCTCTGATAACGAGCTTTGAGAGTGCGATGAGCTGCTTTGTGAACGGAAGGAACATGATAGTTGTTGCAACATTGAAGATAGTATGCATAACGGCGATTCCGAGATATCCGACAGTTGCATTGAATATTTCGAGATCGAGAACGCTCTGGAGAAGCATGATGATCGGCAGGAGAATGAGAGTACCGATGATCTTTACAAGGATATGAGTCCATGCAACGCGCTTAGCGTCCTTGCTTACGCCGAACGTTGAGAGCAGCGCTGTAACGCATGTACCGATATTGCATCCCATGATGATCGGGAGAGCCATTCCGTATGAGAGTGCTCCCGAAGTAGAGAATGCCATGAGGATACCGATCGAGCCTGCCGAGCTTTGGATGATGCCTGTGAAGCCTGCGCCCACAAGAACGCCAAGCACGGGGTTTTCAAAAGCCGTGAGGATATCCTTGAAATTTGGTGAGCTTGCAAGAGGGTCAACGGAATCCGACATGAGGGTCATGCCCGTCATGAGCACTGCGAATCCGACGAGGATGCGTCCGATGTCCTTTTTCTTGTTCTTTTTCGCAAACATTATCAGTATCGTACCTGCAAGCGCTACGAGCGGTGAGAACGATTCGGGCTTGAGCAGCTTCAGAATGAATCCTGCTGCGCCTCCGACTCCGCCGTCCTTGATGTCGCCGAGACATAGCAGCCATGCGGTGAAAGTCGTACCGATGTTTGATCCGAAGCAGACGCCTATAGTCTGCTCGAGCGTCATGATTCCCGAGTTTACGAAGCCTACCAGCATAACGGTCATCGCCGATGATGACTGGATCGCTACAGTGATACCCATACCGAGCATTATAGCTTTTAGCTTGTTTGAAGTCATTTTTTTGAGAGCGACCTCAAGTTTGCCGCCTGTAAGTTTTTCGAGTCCCGTAGACATTACATTCATTCCGTACAGAAAAAATGCAAGACCGCCGAGCATAGTGAAGATTGAAAAAATATCAAATTTTTCGGTCATGATCTGAGCTCCTTAAATCAGATTTGTGGACTTTTTTAGGCTTGACCGCACACTTTTCCGTACGGCATGTTGGATTTTTTATCTCAATTTCCCCATATTAATTATACAACAAAACAAGCTTTTGTCAAGGTTCTTTCCGAGTGCTTGTTCAAAATTTTCCCTTTCGCATAAAAAAGTTAAAAACACATTAAGTTTAACCGACATTTTTTGCAAAAAAGCTGCCCTCGGTGAAGAGAGCAGCTTTGGTATTAACTGATATATGATTCGGGGAGCTCGGTGATGATAAATGCGAGATATTTCTGGATAGATACCGCATCGAGAGAGCTCAGTCCGTCACCGTTCTGGTAAACGTCTGCATTGAGTCTGCCCTGCTCCTTGATCTTAGCCGAGCTTGGAGCTGCAACAGCCGCGAGTACGACAGTTACATCGGAGATAGTTACATCGCCGTCAAGGTCGGCATCGCCCCATATAACATTCGAATCCTTGACCGTAATAGTGATAGAAGCGCTGCTTCCGCCGGGGAAGTTTACTGTTATTTCCGCTGTTCCGGCTTTAACACCGGTAACTGTAAAATTAATTATATCCCAATTGCCAAGCGAAACACAGTCGGACGAAGAGCTTGCCTGCCATGATCTAACTTCTCTGTCCCATTTATCAATTCCAACAGTAACACTTTCGCCAACTTTGATCTCAGTTTTATTGCAAACGAGAGAATAAGGGCAAGTTGTCTTTTCTGCCGTGGTAGTCTGACCTGTTGGAATCTCAGGAGAGCTGTCGGAGATCTGCCCGTAAACGATACCGCAGCCTACTGTTGACATATATACCTTTCCGAATTCGTTCATATCGCCTACGAGGTAGTTTCCGTTGCCCGTACCGCCGTAGATGTGTTCAACGTTGATGCAAGCCCATGTCTTGCCGCCGTCAGTCGAGCGGTAGATGCCCTCGGGGTCTGATTCGGCAGGTCTGCCGTAGATGAAGAGCGTATTAACGCCGCCCTTCTTCTCGGGAGCGCCGTAGCCGACTGTCTTGCAGTAGAACACGTCAGCCTTTTCAGCCTTTGTGCCTTTTTCGGTCATGATATAGAGACCGTTCCAGCTTGCGGCAACAGCGACCGTATCATCTGTGATATAAGCGGGATCGCTGAAATTCTCGCACATATCGTACTTGCAGACAGTCGTCTCCGACCAGGTAGCGCCGTAGTCCTGACTCACATAGAAGCTGTAGTGGCACTCATCGAATGTAGGTTCGGTGACGTTGGGGTTGGATGACCAGAATTTGTTGTATGTGCATCCGGAAGCGTACACGATCGAAGCATCGTTAGGGTCAACGAGCGTATATGATGTGTAAGCGCCGTCAATGCCGCTTGCGTTCTTCCATGTAGCGCCGAAGTCGTCGGAATAGGTGATCGCACCGCTCTCCTTGCCTGACTTGATGAATCTGTACTTGCCCTCTCCGAGCTTTGTGATGCTTGCCTTACCGCCTGAAGCGCATTTCATACCTGTCCATGTCTGACCGCCGTCAAGAGTGTAGTAGCCTGTAGCCGTATTATTTCCGTCGCCCTCTGCGATACGGAGCATTACCTTCGGGTCTTGCGGACAGTAAGCGATAGCGCAGGTCGAACCCATATTGGGTTTATACTGCTGAGGTATCTCTTTGGGATCCTTGTGGATGAAGCCGTCATAGTCGCCGATAGCCGAATACGGGTCTCCGCCGGGAACGCTCACGAAGTCGAGAGATACTACCTCTTCAACACCGTCGGGCTGGAAGTAGAACTGGATGTCCTTATCATCCCATACGTTATCGCACGCGAAAACGCCGTTGCCCGATGTGAGCAGGATGCGGTCGGAGTTTCTCGGGTCGAGGAGGATACCGCTTCCCCAGTGGCAAGCCTTGCCGTATACCCAGTCATAGCCGCCTGTGCTCATCGGGAGCGAGACGAACTGCTTTACGCCTGTGCCTGTGCTGTAGTCTGTGGGTCCTTGACCTGGAGTGATGTCCTCCCAGGTAGCGCCGCCGTCTGTTGAACGGAAGAAGTGGTCGCCCCATGCAATAGAGTCATCCGACCATACTTCGCCGTACCACTGATCCGACCATACGCCGCATGTTCTTGCGAGGAGCTTGTTGGGGTCGTTCTTGTCAGCCTCGATCATACCGATAGCGTTTCCGTTGGGAGAAATGTCGGTGACCTTGCCGCTCTTGATATTGTACTTGTATGCACCGCCTGCCGTGCCTGCGAAAGCGAGACCTGCGATATAGGTGAAGAAGATATTTCCCGCGCCGTCGCCTGTGATAGAGCAGGGGTAGTTTGAATCGGGCAGACCCTTTAAGGCAGTGAACTTATCATCCTTTGTGCTTGCAACGTGGATATTTGCCTGACCTGTAACGGATGTTCCGACATAGACCTTGCCGTCCTCGATGTAAATGCAGCCGATGCCGTTCTGCTGGTTGTATTCCTTTGAAGGCTCTGTTCCTCTTACCATGTTGTTAGTCCACATGGGGTACTTGAGCTCACCGGGGAAGAGTCCGAGCGCATCATAGCCTGCAACGGGATTCCATGTCTTACCGCCGTCAGTCGACTTGATGAGCGCTGACGCACCTGCGGTAACATCGCCGCCTGCATAGATGACGTCGGGGTTATCGGGATCAATGGCGATAGGCTCTATGCACTCACGTCCGTCGCCGTTTCCGTGAACCTGTATGAGGCTGGTAACGTCAACTCTCGTGAATGTTTTACCGCCGTCGGTGGTCTTGATTATCTCTGTTCTTGCGTCCGAGAAATAAGCGCATCCGCAGAGGAAGTAAACGATGTCGTCATTAGTCGGGTCGATCGCGATACCCTTTACGCTGAGGAGTCCGCGGTCGTTCTCGTTGAGCGTACCGAAAAGCTGCACCCACTGCTTCTGAGTGTAGTCGTACTTGTACGCGCCGCCGACATCGGTACGGAGGTACATTTCCTTTTGTCCGGTAACGATGCCTGAAACGAAGCCTGCTCCGCCGATACGCAGCGTTCCCCACGAGTAGTCGGATGTCAGGTCAGTCGAGGACGCTGCGTTTGCGCTTTTGCTGTTCCCCGCCTCGGGAACGAATGTCGCAGCCATGGTCAGCATCGACAGTGAAAGGATACCTGAGATCGCTTTCTTGAATAAGGTCATTTAAAACTCTCCTTTTCGGCAGCCTCCAACGCCTATAGGGGCTGCACATAATATTTAGATGTTCACAATTTGTTAAAACAACATCCGAACACCTTTTACTACAATATTACCACAAATCCTTCTTTGTGTCAACCGTATTTGGAATATTTGATTATGTTAACTTGGAAACATTTATTCAATATATCCACCGTCACCGCACAAAACGTGCAAGGGAACTTTTGCACAAATATAAATCAACACCGCACAAGGATCGTGCGGTGTTGATATCGTTTTATTCTTATTTAGCGAGGAAGTCCTCAAAGGTGGACTGGTGTCCTGTCTGAATGTATGAGTAGTAAGCAAGTATTTTTGAGGCATCTATCGCATCTGCCGCGCCGTCGCCGTTGACATCTGCCGCTTTTCGTTGTTCATCTGTAAACTTGCCTTTTTTACCTGTCTGGACTGCGGCATAATCTGCAAGTACAAGTGATGCGTCAATTGCGTCTATTTCACCGCTGTTATTCACATCGCCAAGCGGAATTTCGTCAGAGGGTTTGTTCGGAGCTTTGCCAAGAGATTCAAAATTTCTATTGTACTTTTTAGCATATGCTTGTGCGGTTGAATTATCATAGCCGTAGATTGTACCGTTAAAATAGTAATCGAAATCTTCACCAATACCGTTTGAAATTGTTTTGCCACTATCATAAATTTCGCAATCTGGGTTGAGAATAGTGATTCCTTCAAGTCCTGTGCAGTCAAAAAATGCACTGTCGTCAATGTTTGTAACGCTTTCGGGGATAGTGATTTTTGTCAGTCCTGTGCAGTAATTAAATGCAAACTTATCAATACTCGTAACGCCGTCTGATATGATGATTTCTGTCAGTCCTGAGCAGCCCTGAAATGCACTGATGCCAATAGTTGTAACGTTGCCCGGAATGGTGAACTTTGTCAGTCCTGAGCATCCGCAAAATGTATAGCTTCCAATGCTTGTAACACTGTCCGGAATGCTGATTTCCGTCAGACCTGAACAACCGGAAAATGCCCAATCACCAATGCTTGTAACGCTATCCGGAAGGTTGATTTCTGTCAGCTCTGAACAATCAGTAAATGCCTTGTCGCCAATACTTGTAACATTTTTTGACATATTGACCTCTTTCAGGCTTCCGCAATAATTAAATGCCTGCTCACCGATACTTGTAACGCTGTCTGGAATTGTGACTTTTGTTAATTTGGTGCACCAATCGAATGCACTACCAATATTTGTAACAGGCACACCGTCAATATTGTCAGGGATAACAACCTTTGTTACAGATTTGTCGCAACGATAAATCTCAATGTGATCGCCATAATTTTTGTATGTAAGCGATTCAAATTTACCCTCTGTAGGCTCGGTCGGAGCTTCTTTGTCTAATGTTACGAATTTTTTTCCGTAATCATCGGCATACTTCTGCGCGGTTGAGTTTTCATAGCCGTAAATTGTGGCGGTATCGCTGATTGTGTCGCCCCTATCGTAAATTTCACAATTCGGGTTGAGGATTGTGATTTTCGTTAGTCCATTATCGCCACCAAAAACTTCTCTCCCAATACTTGTAACGCTATCAGGTATGGTGATTTCTGTCAGTTCTGTGCAGTATTTAAACGCAAAATTACCAATGCTCGTAACACTGTTGGGTATGTTGATTGATGTAAGTTTCTTGCATCCAATAAACATACATGTTCCAATACTAGTAATGCTGTCGGGTAAACTGATTTTTGTCAGCCCTGTGCATTCCATAAACGCATAATCACTAATACTTGTAACGCTGTTGGGAATGGTGATTTCTGTCAGTCCTGTGCATCCACAAAATGCATACTCACCAATTCTTGTAACGCTGTCAGGTATGGTGATTGATGTCAGTCCTGTGCACCGACAAAATGCAACATTACCAATCCTTGTAACAGGCACACCGTCAATCTCGTTTGGTATAACGACCGATGTTGCCGATTTGTCACAGCCTGTTATCTCAATGTAGTCGCCATGATTTTCATAGCTGAGAACGTCTGTAGGAGCTGTCGGAGCTTCGCCGAGGGATTCAAAATTTCTTCCGTACTTTTCAGCGTATGCTTGTGCGGTTGAGTTATCGTAGCCCTTTATCACGCCGTTATATACACTTTTGCCATTATCATAATCATAAAAGTTGGAAATTGATTGTTCATCATCGGAAATTTCACATTCAGAGTTGAGAATGGTAATCTCCGTCAGTACTTTACAGTTATAAAATGCACCGTCGCCAATACTTGTAACGCTGTCGGGGATTGTTATTTCTGTCAGGTTTTCGCATTCCATAAACGCAACCTCACCAATAGTTGTAACGCTGTTTGGAATGTTGATGTTTGTCAGCCCGGTGCAGTAAGAAAATGCACCATTACCAATACTTGTAACGCTGACAGGTATGGTG
The DNA here is from genome assembly GCA_002414125.1 of Ruminococcus sp. UBA5129. Taxonomy (GTDB): domain Bacteria; phylum Bacillota; class Clostridia; order Oscillospirales; family Ruminococcaceae; genus Ruminococcus. The sequence goes on from DHYN01000067.1 coordinate 13,077, forward strand.
ATCTCAGTCAGTCCGAAACAACCATTAAACGCATTCTCGCCAATAGTTGTAACACTGTTGGGAATGGTGATTTCTGTCAGTCCTGTGCAGAGACCAAACGCAACCCCGCCAATAGTTGTAACGCTGTCAGGTATGGTTATTTGGGTCAGTGCCGAGCAGTCCAAAAACGCACCTTCACCAATACTTGTAACACTGTCGGGGATGACCACACCATCCTCACAGGTCCTACCGTCAATTAAAATTCCATTTACGATAACAAATGGATCTTCTGCTTGTTTAGCTTTAAGCCATGGAGTATCCTCAAATGCATTAATACCAATACTTGTAACGCTGTTTGGTATGTTGATTTCAGTAAGGTTTTCACAACGCGCGAATGCAACCTCACCAATACTTGTAACGCTGTCGGGTAT
>DHYN01000067.1:13570-17278 GCA_002414125.1 Ruminococcus sp. UBA5129
GAACAACTTCTGTCACCGACTCGTCACAAAAGTGGTAAATCACAATGTGATCGCTATACTTTAGGTATTCAAACGATTCATAAGCGCCATGTGTATATGTATAAACATCGTCATCAGCCGCAAAAGCCGTTATCGCAGAATTATCCGCAGTCCTCGCAACAGACGGCAAAGTTCCTCCCATAACACAACAGGCAAGAACGCCTGCTAAAATTTTTTTCAAATTCATATAAAACCTCCAATAATATTTTGCAGGGCATGCATTGCACATCTGAACAAGACAGGCTCTCCTGCTAAAATTATACATGATTTTTCCACGGATTGCAAGTTAGAAATATGGAATTGGCAAGTTGCATATAAACGCGAGACTTGATTTGTGCATATCGCCTGCTTTGAGAAAAAATCAAGACGCTTTTTCTACAAAAATTTTTTTCAAAAGAATATTGACAAACTTTTCTTTAAATGCTAAAATATACTATTGTAAAAGGGAGTAGCTTCACTGCCGCATAATTGCCTAAAAAGGCTTAAGCAAGACTTTTATTGCACGGCATACTGCAATAAAGGTCTTTTTTTGCAGTATAATATACTTATTACAACATAAAGGAGAAAGATGTATGAACTATTTTGATCAGGATGCCGATTCCGTACTGGAAGCCCTCGGAACCTCGCGCGAAAACGGTCTAACGGACGAGCAGGCAGCCGAAAGCCGCAGAAAGTACGGCGAAAACGCCATTTCCGAGGAAAAGCAGAAGAGCCTGCTGCTCGTGTTTTTAAGTCAGTTTGCAGATGTTCTTGTCGTTATCCTCATCGCTGCTGCGATAATTTCGATGTTCATGGATAACCTCGACAGCTCGATCGTTATCCTCACCGTTATCTGCATAAATGCGATACTCGGTACAGTGCAGCATGTAAAGGCTCAGAAATCACTTGCAAGTCTCAAGGCTATGAGCTCGCCGAGCGCAAGAGTAATCCGCGGCGGTATGCAGGAGGAAATACCTGCTTCCGAGGTCGTTGTCGGAGATATTCTTCTCATCGAGGCGGGAAACGTNNCCGCCGCTGACGGTCGTCTCATCGAGGCTGCTTCGCTCCAGATCAACGAAAGCGCGCTCACGGGAGAATCACTCAACGTTACGAAGAATCCCGAAAGGATAGATGCCAAGGAGCTTGCTCTCGGCGACCGCGTGAATATGATCTACTCGGGCTCGTGCGTGTCAAACGGACGCGGCGTGGCTGTTGTGACAGGCGTCGGCATGAATACCGAGATCGGTAAGATCGCTTCCCTTATGCAGACCGCAAAGAAAAAGAAAACTCCGCTTCAGGTCAGCCTTGACAGCTTCAGCAAGGTGCTCTCCTTCGTCATCATCGGTATATGTATAGTTGTGTTCCTGCTTACGAAATTCGTCAACAAGGAGCCTACATCCGAAGCACTCATGTTCGCTATAGCGCTTGCAGTTGCGGCTATTCCTGAGGCGCTCAGCTCGATAATCACGATCTCGCTCGCTATCGGAACTCAGAAGATGTCAAAGCAGAAGGCTATCATCAAGGATCTCAAGGCGGTCGAGGGTCTCGGCTGCGTTTCGATAATCTGCTCCGATAAGACAGGCACTCTTACTCAGAACCGCATGACCGTCCGCGACCTCACTTATCCCTGCGAGAACGCCAAAAAGGAGCTTATGCTCGCAATGGCGCTCTGCAACGATGCCGCACTTTCCGAGGAGGGCTGGCTCGGCGACCCGACCGAGACCGCTCTTTCCATGTACCTCGGCGATGATGAATACCATCGTGTCCGCGAGGAGAATCCCCGTGTCGATGAGATACCGTTCGACAGCGACAGAAAGCTGATGACAACGGTGCATATTTTCGGAAACGTTCGTACAGCTTATACAAAGGGCGCCATGGACGTGCTTATGCCGAGGATGAAATACGTCCTTGACGGCAGCGAGATCCGACCGATTAACGAAAAGGATATGGAGACTATCAATGCCGCAAACCTCAAGTACTCCGAGCAGGGAATGCGTGTGCTCGCATTTGCTAAGAAGATACTCAACAGTGACCGTCCAATCACGCTCGATGACGAGTGCGACTACATCTATATCGGACTCACGGCAATGACCGATCCTCCGAGGGAAGAGAGCAAGGCTGCCGTTGCGGAATGCATCTCGGCAGGCATCAAGCCCGTTATGATAACGGGCGACCACAAGCTCACCGCTGTCGCTATCGCGAGGGAGATAGGCATTTTCCATGACGGCGATCTCGCTATGGACGGCACGGAGCTTGATGCGATCTCCGATGAGGAGCTTTCCGCAAAGCTCGAAAAGATCTCAGTATACGCGAGAGTTTCACCCGTCCACAAGATCAGGATCGTTGATCTCTGGCAGAAAAAGGATAAGGTAGTTTCAATGACAGGCGACGGCGTAAACGATGCTCCTGCGCTGAAAAAGGCTGACATCGGCGTTGCAATGGGCATAACGGGTACAGAGGTTTCAAAGGATGCCGCTTCGATGATACTTGCGGATGATAACTTCGCAACGATCGTAAAGGCTGTTGCAAACGGAAGAAGCATCTACAGCAATATCAAGAACGCTATCAAGTTCCTGCTTGCAGGCAATGCCGCAGCTATAATCGTGGTGCTCCTAACGACGCTGTTCCACCTGCCGCTGCCGTTTACACCGGTTCATCTGCTCTTCATCAACCTCCTCACCGACTCGCTTCCTGCACTCGCACTCAGCATGGAGCCGATGAAGTCCTCGGTAATGAAGGACAAGCCCAGACCGTCAAAGGAGTCTATTCTCAACAAGGAAGCTTCAATCTATATTGCTCTCCACAGTATTATGATCGCCGCAGTTACGATGACAGCATTCATGATCGGCAGGAGCGTTTCGGCAGATTCTGCCGCTATGGCAAGCACTATGGCTTTTGCTACGCTCTGTCTGGCACGTCTTTTTGAGGGCTTTGACAGCAGAGGAAATGACTCGCTCGCAAAGCTCGGTCTCACTACAAATGCATTCTCGATACTCGCTTTTGTTGTCGGAGCAGGCTTCCTCTCATGTGCTCTGTTCATCACTCCGCTCCACGGATTCATGAATATCTCGAATTCACTCACTTTGGTGAACTCTCTTGAGATACTCGGACTTGCTGCAATTCCGTTTATTGTTACTCAGGCTGTTAGAATGGTCAAAGAGTCTGTAAAAAAATAACGAAAATTAGTTCGGTACTCATAAGAAGTTTAAGCCCCGAAGCAATTATTGATAACTGCTTCCTGGCTTATCGTTAATATTCGATCACTCGCATAAATCAGGATTTGCCTTAGCGCAGGCGGCGCATTTCGCCCGACCGAAAATTCGTGAGTAAATAAAGTTTGTATTGTCGGGCGGTCGCACAATGCGATAAATCGGAATTTAGGAGCTTTTATGATGTGGGAAAATATTTATATTGAAGGTGCTATTGGTAGCGAAAATGGGCTTATTCTTGAAGATGAAGAATATGCAAGTTCTTGTCGTATTACAGTAGAAAAATGCCCTCATCATTTTGCCATTACCTGTGGAATTTATGGTGCAATGGTTCATACTGTTTTTTGTGGCGAAAATTATAAAGAGATATATGATGCAATGAAAAAAGAACTTCAGGGCTTCATTGACAGAGATACGACAGTAGACGAAGAACATCAATTTTATAATGATTTTACAACTAAATTCTGATTTATGCGAATAA
>DHYN01000067.1:17350-18040 GCA_002414125.1 Ruminococcus sp. UBA5129
ATTCATCGGGCAAATACCCGATGATGTTCTGTTTCCATTATACCATATCATAAGTTCGCGGTCAACAAAAAAAAGAAGTTTTCGAAATCGAAAACTTCTTTATCGTATCTGTCCTTTTCAGCTGTCTGTATAATTTCAGATCACTTGCTCTTAAACAGTATGCGGAGCATAAGACCGCCGCCTGCGGCAACAAGACCAAACATCAGAATGAACATATAAGCGTTTGTGGTTTTCCACTCAAGCCTTGTGTTCATAAGTATCGTAAGCAGGATAAATATGATGCCGAGGACGGTAACTATCCAGCCCGGAAGCTTCTTATCAAGCATAAACAGCAGTAAAATGCCGAATACAAGAGGAAGCATTACAAGACCGTTCGGAACACCCCATGAACCGATGTGATAGAAATAACCGCCGTAGCCGAGTGTGCTTCTGACCTGAGCATTCTGCAATATCATAAACAGACCTGCACCGAACATTATAAGTCCGAGGAAGAAGTCTCTCAGCTCGTGAGCCTCTTTGTTCTTCTGTGTGTTGTAGGAGCGAAGCTCATCGTAGAGCTTGTCTAAATCGCTTTTATTTTTCATGATGATCCCTCCCTGAAATGATTTAGGTACTAGCCTTGCTACCATTATACATTATATAAGTGATTTTGTCAATGTTTTTTTTATGACGGCACATGACGACGGATTT
>DHYN01000021.1 GCA_002414125.1 Ruminococcus sp. UBA5129
CAAAAAACTTTTCTGCAAGATTAATTGCAACTTTATTCAAAAACTATTGCAATCGGACGAAAAAAGTGGTATATTAATAATGTATGATATTACAGTATCGCTCCGCCCCGACCAACGGAGCAGGAAAGTGTCAATGCGGCTTTAGGCGGCTGCACTGATGTAATTCAACGAAACGGAGGAATTTTAATGAAAACGAACAGGCTGAAAGGCGCTGCCTGTACGATTCTTGCTGCTGCGATCGCAGGAGCATGCACAGCATTCCCGAGCAGTGCCGCAGAAAACAGCGCCGCGGACTCGGCTGTCCTTAAGTACGAGTTTGAGGACGGCGCAACATCGGGAGGAAAGATCTATAACGAGGGTTGGACGGACGGCGATTCCGATCTCACCAACTTTTCAGGCAGCGGCTTTGCGTATCTCGACCAAAAGGGAACTACCGTCAGCGTCGAAGCAGATGTTCCCGAGGCAGGTCTCTATGAGCTGACGATAAGCTATTGCGAGCCGTCAGACCCGAACAAAAAGGTACAGTACCTCAATGTAAACGGTGTCAACCAGGGAGAGCTGACATTCCCCTATAATAATAAATTCGAGGAGATCTCGGGTGGAGTAGTAATGCTTGCAAAGGGTAAAAATACAATTGAGTTAAAGGCATACTGGGGATACGCTTACTATGATTATCTCACGCTGAAGCCTGCAAGCGATAAACTAAAGAATCTCTCGCCGACACGTCAGCTTTCAAACCCTAACGCTTCCGATTCCGCAAAGAGACTTTACAGCTACCTCTGCGATGTCTACGGAAAGCACATCATCGCAGGTCAGCAGGNNTATTGCGGTGAGCACAACTACAATAGCTGGAATGATCCTGATACATTCATCAAGGACAATGAGGAGGAATTCGAGTATATCCTCAAAACTACAGGAAAACAGCCTGCTATCCGCGGTATCGACCTGCTCGCATACTGTACCTCAACGGAATGGCGCGATCACGCTCCCGAGCGCTGCATCGAGTGGACAAACAAGTACGGCGGCATCGCCACAGTGACATGGCACTGGAACGTTCCTTGCGAGGAGGGAAGCGATGAGGTAGCATTCTATGTCGAGTCTGCAAATCCGCAGTTTACAACGTTCAGCATATCGAATGCGCTCAAGGAGGGCACGTGGGAAAACGAGGTGCTCCTTGCCGATATCGACCTCATCGCTTCCGAGCTCAAAAAGCTCAAGGATGCCGATGTTCCGATACTCTGGAGACCGCTTCACGAGGCTGAGGGCGCATGGTTCTGGTGGGGTGCAGAGGGTGCAGAGCCTTGCGTGAAGCTCTATCGTCTGCTCTACGACAAGCTTACGAACGAATATGGTCTCGATAACCTCGTCTGGGTATGGACCNNGGTCGGGAAGCTCATCGAGAGTCGTAGTTGACATTGTGGGCTATGACAAATACAATGCCGCCGACGGAAAGGCAAATTACAGCTCGATCGCATCAACGTTCTACAGCCTCGTTCAGAGCACCGACGGTGAGAAAATGGTCGCAATGACGGAAAACGACACTATCCCGTCTCTCGAAAACCTCATAAACGATAAGGCTTCATGGCTCTATTTCTGTCCGTGGTACAAGAACTATCTTACAGCTCCCGAGAACAATTCCGCCGAAAATCTCAAAGAGATCTACAACAGCGAGTACTGCATAACTCTCGATGAGCTTCCCGACCTGAAAACATACCCCATTACTGAGGGCGAGCCGACTACAAATGCGCCTTCCTCGCCCACTGAGCCGCCTGAGCCGACATCTGCCGCACCGACTGAGGCTTCGACATCGGCATCAAAACGCGCTTACGGAGACGTTGATCTTGATGGTGACATTACGATAAACGATGTTATCACACTCATCTGCCATGTAGTACATCCGAGCCAAAACAAGCTTTCTGAGGAGGCTGCTCTCAACGCCGACGTTTATGAAAACGGAAGCGGATTAAATGCCAATGATGTCTGTGAGATACAGCGCTATCTTGCAGGTCTCATAGATGATTTTACAGTCTGATTTTGACAGGAGGAAACAATGAAAAAAACATTAAAACTACTTTCTCTCGCCGTATGTACTGTTATTACAGCAGGTACGGTATCGGCTCCCTACAGTACCGTTGGCGCGGCAAAGGAGCTTGAGACGTCGATCGCAAACGATTCGGGTCTTGATATAGACTTTGCCCGCGGACTCCAGTATTCGATCTACTTCTACGATGCAAATATGTGTGGTACGGAGGTAGACGAAAACAATCGCTATAAGTGGCGAGGAGACTGCCATACCTATGATGCGAAGCTGCCGCTCGTTGCAGGCATCGAGGACTTCTCGGGAACTAACCTCTCACAGTCGTTCATCGACAAGTATAAGGACATCCTTGATCCCGACGGTGATGGATGTGTCGATGTTGCAGGCGGATTCCACGATGCAGGCGACCACGTTGAGTTCGGTATGCCCGAAAATTACGCCGCATCAACGCTCGGATGGGGTTATTATGAGTTCCGCGACTCTTATGTAAAGACAGGTCAGGACGATCATATCGAAACGATCCTTCGTTACTTCAATGACTATCTCATGAAGTGTACTTTCCGTGATAAGGACGGAACAGTTGTTGCACACTGCTTCCAGGTAGGTGACGGCGACAACGACCACTCATACTGGAATTCTCCCGAAATTGACGAGATGCCAAGACCTGCATTCTTCCTCACGGCAGAAACTCCCTATACCGATTACGTTGCATCTGCAGCAGCTTCGCTTGCGATCAACTATCTTAACTTCAAGGAGACAGATCCCGATTACGCAGAGAAGTCACTCGATTATGCTAAGGCTCTTATGAAGTTCGCGGATGATAATCCCAAGATGCTCTCTGAAAACGGTGACGGTCCTAAGGGCTACTACCGTTCGGAAAAGTGGGAGGATGACTACTGCTGGGCAGCAGGCTGGCTCTATCTCTGTACAGGAGAGGCTGACTACCTCAAGAACGCTGCCGAGTACTATGACTACTATGCTCCGAGCGGCTGGTGTCACTGCTGGAACGATGTATGGAGCGGTACAGCATGTCTCTGGGCAAGGATCAATCAGGAAAATCCCGAGCTCGATCTCATCAACATTATCAGAAAGGCTCAGGGAAAGAATGAGTACGTTTACGATAATATCTGGGAGGAAGTAGCGAAGTGTCTCCCTACATGGCGGGGACTTGAGACTCCGCAGGGATACGCATACCTTAATCAGTGGGGTTCGGCTCGATATAATACGGCAATGCAGCTTATCGGTCTTGTATATGACAAGTACACGAATAATGGTAAGCCGGGTGAGTTCTCCGAGTGGGCTAAGAGGCAGATGGAATACCTCATGGGCGACAACGACATCAGCTTTGAAGAACCACAAAGTGACGAAAACAGCCCGACACACGGCAGCAGAAGCATGATCGTAGGATACAATGAGAACTCGGTAAAGTATCCTCACCACAGAGCAGCTTCGGGTCTTACCAAGTGCGAGGATCCCGATGAGCAGAGATATGTTCTTTATGGCGCTCTCGCAGGAGGTCCGGGCAGCAGTGACGAGCATAAGGACATCACAAGCGACTACATCTACAATGAGGTAACTATCGACTACAATGCAGCATTCGTAGGCGCATGTGCAGGTCTCTATGAGTTCTTTGGAACTCCCGAAATGCAGCCGACAAAGAATTTCCCTCCCGACCCTGCATTCGTTGCAGGAGGTGAAGGCGGCGGAAACAGCTATTGGGTAACTGCCTGCGGTATCGACGACCTCAATGCAGACGGAGCAGGCGTTACAAAAGTATCGCTCTACGTTATGACAGATTCCACAAAGGGTGCAAAGGATATCTCAGTCCGCTACTTTTTCAATGCCTCCGAGATGACAGGCGATGTGAGCCGTGTTGAAGCTAAGGAGCTTTACGATCAGGCGTTTGTCGAAGCGCCTCCTGCTGACGGAGAGATCTCCGGTCCGTATAAGTACGATAAAATGGATGACGTTTATTATGTTGAGATAAAGTGGGACGGATATAAGATCGCTAACTCGGGAAAGAAGTATCAGTTCACGGTAGGCTTCTACTATGGTGATTCGTGGGATCCGACAAACGACCCGAGCTATCAGGATCTTAAGATGTTTAAGGAGGACGACGCATTCTTCGGTTCGGGCAATGAGGTTCGCACGGATAGTATCTGCGTATACTCGGACGGTGTTCTTGTAGGCGGCATTGAGCCGGACGGTTCAGTTCCCGAAGTGCCGACTCAGGGCGAGGAGACACAGCCGACTCATCCCGAGATGCCGACTCTGGCTGTAACACCGACTCAGGCTGCAACAACGGACGGAGGAGTTTCGGGCGGCAGCAGCAAGACCATCTGGGGTGATGCAGATCTTGACGGAGATGTTACGATCAATGATGTTACGAAGATCCTTGCATCGGCAGCTTCACCGAAGAATATTCTGAAGGGTCAGGCTGCGTTAAATGCCGATGTTTACCAGAATGGTGACGGTGTAAGCGCACTTGACGCTACAGCGGTACAGAAATATCTTGCATCTATTATTACTGAGCTTCCCGAATCGTATATTTGAGCATAAACGAAACATAGGGTGTCCCTAAGACGGAATATGCATATAGAAGTAATGCCCGAAAGTAGTTTTTTGAACTGCTTTCGGGCTTATTTTAATTATTGATTTATTCGCATAGATCAGAGTTTATCCTTTCATCAAATCGAGGGTATTCTCCAAAGAAATACATTGAGCATATCTTCCGTTCCACATAAACTCATTATAATATTTATAGCTATTTTCTGCTGACATATATTTATTGTCGAATGTACTATTTGCCTGTGCAGGGACTATCATTTTAAATCCATGTTCAAAACCGCATTTTATAGTTGCATCAATACAATAATCTGTTTGCAGACCTGCTATGATGATTGTTTGTTCGCCTTTTGAATTTAGGTAATCAAGTAATCCTGTTCCGTTAAAAGCGCTATTCACAGTTTTATCAAATATTTTTTCTTCACTGATAGGCTTAAATTCATTGTAAATTTCAAAGCCTTCAGTTCCTTGGGTCAATAATTCTCCGACTCCGTCATCATGCCGCACATATACAATTTCTATGTTATTTTCTCTTGCACACTTTATTAAGGATTTTACATTTGACACAAATTTCTCGAAACAATAAAGCTTTTCATTTGTTATCAAATTTTGAGCGTCAACGATTAATAATACCATATTTCACCTTCATAATTATATTTTTACAGTCAAACAAATGCCGATTATTTTCTAATATTATACATGCTGTCCTCAGAGACACCGAGGAGATTTGCAATTTCCGTAAGCTGTTTATTTTTCATATAAATTTTCCTTTCTGCGTTAAGCCAATATGCTTGACTTTTCGATGGTGGTTTGGTATAATAGGGTAAGCAAAGGGGTGGTTTGGCTGCCTGACAAATTGAGATTTAGAGGAGGATGTGTTATGCCGAATAAAAAGGCTTTAGTAATTATTGATATGCAGAATGACTATCTGTGGGAAAAGAGAAAAGCCAAATTTTCATATAATACCGATGAACTCGTAAATGCTGTAAATAAAGCAATTTCTGCGTATAAAGAGAAGGGATATGATATTATCTATATTGCGCAAATGTTTCCGAATATCATCACAAACAAATGGTTTATCGGCTTTTCGATAAAGGGAACAGCGGGGGCAGAAATATATAGCAAACTAAATATTGTGTCAGATTTATATTTTGAGAAAAATCTGCCCGATACATATTCGTCAAAAGCATTTAGGGAGCATATGACAAAGCAAGGCTATACCGAAGTAACCTTGTGCGGGTTGGACGAATGCGGTTGTGTCGGAGCTACTGCAAAAGGAGCAGTGAAAACAGGTGTAGAAGTTTTTATGCTTGAAAACTGCATCGGCAGACGCTTTTCGGATGATAAAGTGCAAAAGATGAGAGATAGTCTTACTTCATTAGGTGTACGGTACATTAACTCTGATTTGTAGTGCAATCCTCAAACAGCAAGGGCGACCTTGCTGTTTTTATTTTCCTCTCTCCGTTTTCCATTGATAATACACCTTACCGTTGTACGGATTTTCTACGATTTCAGGGTGTACAATGGTCTTTTTTCCATTTGAGGTATAGAAAGCCGATTTGCCGTTCAGCAGTCCCTTGACCTGAGCATCGTTCAGAGTAACGCCGTATACTTTAGCGATATCAGCCGTCATTTTCTCAGCCTTGATCGAAATATCTATGGTTTTCTTCGTACCGCTTTCAAAATCCGACGGCATTACGCATCACCGCCCGACTTGATCTCATAGACTGCATAGGCTTCAATGCCCAGCCAGTCATGGAGGTCTTTGAGTGCAGCTTCGGCTTCATCAGGAGTTTCATAGATACCCATAGGGATCTGATTACCGCCGTTGTCTGTGCCGATCATCTCATAATCGGGCTTGATCGTGCCGTTTTCCTCGTCAATTTCGGCATCTTCCCAATTCGTGATAATGCCGATTTTGACGATATTATCGTAATTCAGGAACTCGCCGAACTGCGTAACGATAGTCTTAGCCATGATTTTCACCTTCCTTTCCAAACAACTCATTGAGCTTGTTGTGATAATTTGCTTATGGGTAAAATCAGCCTGTATTTTCGATTACAATGCACATCGTCACCACCTCCTTCACGGCTATCAATAGCCCAAATCTCTCTTTACAGCATATTCCGCCCATCTGCTCTCAGCATTTTCTCTGAAATGCCTGCCGTTTGCTTCGTTGAACAAAGTGCTGATCAGATATTTTTCATGATTGCGGATATTATCAGTCTGCTTCATCTGCTCAATTGCATTTTGCAGGCAGATAATATCCACTTTGAGCATCGCAGACTTTATGACCTCTCTGGGGAAGTTCTGTCCACAGATATTTTCCGCAGGCTTTCGGGAACAAATCGCCCTTACAATCATCTGCACAATCTCCTCG
>DHYN01000086.1:0-4069 GCA_002414125.1 Ruminococcus sp. UBA5129
ATATGTAAATTCTCTTATCATCGCTTATTTATCCTCATCGGAGAGGTATTTTTCAACGATGAACTTCGGACGGTGCTTTGATTCGAGGTAGACCTTGCCGATATATTCACCGATAATGCCGATCGCAAGAAGCTGCAAGCCGCCGATAGCCCATACCGACACCATTACCGAGGTCCAGCCTGCCTCGGTGTAGCCGAAGAAGTGGCTGCACAGCGAGTAGATGAGCATTACGATGCTTACGAGGAAGATGACAGCGCCTGCCGCGGAGATGAGCTTGATCGGTTTTGTGGAAAGGGAAGTGATGCCCTCCCAAGCGAATGCGAGCATCTTTTTGAGCGGATACTTTGATTCCCCTGCAAGACGCTCCTTACGTTCGTAGTAAACGCTGTCGCTCTTGTAGCCGACCATTGGTACTACGCCTCTGAGGAAGAGGTTTACCTCCTCGAATTCGCGCATTCCCTCGAGAGCCTTTCGGCTCATGAGACGGTAGTCTGCGTGGTTGAACACCACGTCCGCACCCATAGCCTTCATTATCTTATAGAAGCCCTCGGCGGTGAATTTTTTGAAGAAGGTGTCGGTGTCACGGGCGCTTCTTACGCCGTAAACGACCTCACAGCCCTCGTGGTACTTGTCCACCATTTCGTCTATCGCGTTGATGTCGTCCTGAAGATCGGCATCGAGTGAGATCGTGATGTCGCAGTGCTCCATGACAGTCATGAGACCTGCGAGGAGCGCATTCTGATGACCTCTGTTCCGCGAGAGCTTTACTCCCTGAAACATCTTGTTCTGAGTGTGAAGCTCGGAGATTATCTCCCATGTCTTGTCCTTTGAGCCGTCATTTACGAAAACGATGCGGCTGTCGGGAGAGATCTTTTCAGATTTGATGAGGCTCTCCATTTTAGTCAGCAGCTTAGCCGAAGTATCGGGGAGCACGGGTTCCTCATTATAGCAGGGAACAACAAGATATAATACGTCCATTTTTACCTCCAGAATTCAAAAAGTCTACCGAAAGAAAGCATCTGAGCCTGATAGTCGGGCGCTTTGAGACCGCTCGGGTTCACCCAGTTGTAGATCTGAGCAAAGCCGGTAACGATACAGATGATCGCTGCGGCAGCCATTGCCTTGCAGAGATGCTTTTTGGTATTTTCGCCTGAGTTGTTATAGATCATAAATGCAATTACGAGTGCGCCGAGAAGTATCTGCCATGCAAAATCGACGCAGTAGCGAGTTCCGTAGCCGCTCTCCCATATTGAGAACATTATCACGGCAGGACAGATCACGCATACGGTGAGCAGAAGAAGTGTATTGTACTTCTTTTCGGGGGCTTTCGCGAGTCTGTAAGCCTTAGCTCCGTATCCGTAGGAGAGCACGGGGAGCGCTTTCCACAGTATGCCGAGCGACGAGGTCGTTGCAACGAAATAGTAGCCCTGCGGATGGAATGTCGGCACATCATACATCTTGAAGAACGGGAATTCCTGTATGAATGTGGGCATCTGGAACAGGTAGTTGAAGAAGCCGATGAGTGCAAAGTGAGTGTGGTACTCCGACTGAGTGAAGTCGTTGATCGTCAGCGAGTATTGGATGCCGAAGTCGAAGAACGAGCCGAAGCGCATATAGTTGTATATCATCTGCACCGATCCGATGACTGCGAACGGTATGAGAGCGCATGCAAGATACGGAATATAGCCGATCTTCTTCTGCTTGGGAGATTTTCCCTTGTCCTTGCTCTTTTTGTCCTTTTTGGCTGTTTTGGCGGCGGCTTCAAGGGCGGCATTGCCCTTTTTGATTTTGAAGAAGCCTGCGAGTATGAACAGCAGTGCAGCCACGCAGTACACCGCAAGAGTCGGTCGGCAGAGGACTCCGAGACTCAGGAAAACAGCCGAGAGGGCGATGCGCCAATTGCTGATCTTTCCGTCACCGATCACGTTTGACCTCAGCAGGAAGTATGCTCCGACGGTCACGCACGCAAATCCCGAGCTTTGGGCGATCTCGTAGAAGAGCGGTCTGCATATGCAGAACTGTATTCCCGAGACTATCTGTATCATGATGAGACCCATGAATACGAGTGACGAGCGGACTTTTCCGAAGAATTTATCCGCGAAGCACATATATATGAGTGACAGGAATATGATACCGATGCAGCTAAACAGGAACGTTGCCCAAGTCGTAGGGAAGTAATACCCCGTGAGCTTAGTGTAAGGCAGGAACAGGAGAAGCACCGGTGCGATGCCGTAGTAGGAGTATATTTTGCCGTTGAAGAGCAGGTGATCCCACGGAGCATAGCCGCCGTTCATGTTGTTTCGCTGACTCCAGTCGTAGGGATTTTCGAGTCCGAGGAGCGTGGAGTCGGCGTTCTCCTGAAGATAGACTCTTCCGTCAAGGAAAGCGTCTACAAGCTCCTGCGTTATCTGATTGCCTGTTGTAGACTGGAATTCCTTTGCTATATCGCTGTTTCCCGTAGCGTATCTGCCTGCGTTGTGAAGCCACAGTGCGCCGATGAGGAGCGCTCCCGTGAACACGAGAGCAAGCCGCTTTGTGTTCAGCTTGTTCTCGGAATAGCTTTTCTCAAAGAGCTTTGAAGCTGTCATTAGATACCACATGATGCAGGCTAAGAGGAGGATGCCGAAGCGTATGATCGAGAAGCGGAAGCGGATAGGCTCGTTCGCAGTGATCGAATTGACCTTGATCGTCTCGCCGTCCTCCGAGGAGAATCGGAAGCGGATATCGTGGACCTTTCCCGAGAAATTACAGGGGACTGTCATGCTGCGCTTATCGTTTTTGATTACCGTTGCGGAAGCAATGCTGTAGCGGTATGCAGCCGAATAAGTGTCGTCCTTCATGTCGATGAGAACCTCGACCTTGCCGTTGATATTAGACTCCATATCGAAAGTCAGAGTGCCTATCGGAGCGTTGATACCGTTGAATTCAAGGATAGTCTCGGTCGCGCCGCTGTTTGTTTTGGAATTTGTGTCAAAGCCCTCGCTCTTACATGTGGTGAGGTTGAACACCGATCTTTTGTAATCCTTGCCGAACAGATGAGCGGAGTTGAAATTGAAGATGAACATCTCAAGCATAAGGCATACGCAGACCGAACGGAATACCGCCTTGAGAGCAGGCTTTTTGTCGGGAGAAGCCTTGCCGTATCTGTCCGAGGCTGCCCAAGCCGCTGCACCGAGAAGTATCGCTGCGGCAGAGAGTCCCGTATATCCTCCGCAGTCAACGACATGGGAGATGTCGAGGATGAATAATAGCGCAAGGATCGCGATGCTTCCTATAAGGATCGGGGTGAGCTTCTTTCTGAATTTGTCGATAAGCGCCGAGTTCTTTGCCGATGTTTCCGAGTATATAATATATGTGTATACGGCGGAAAATACAAGGCACAGCGCAAAATTAAATATTTCCATTATTATCTCCTAACGTTGTTTTTTTATGAGAACGAAAGCGCATACTGCCGAAACGGCCAGAAATTCCCGTAGTCGGGACATCGGTCTGAGGCGATTTTTCGGATGCGGCGGTACTGTTTTCCATTTCCTCACTTCCTTGTAAATATATACAAATCAATTATAACACATAAATGCAAAAAGGTCAATTATTTTTTATGTAATCCACAGCAGCATTTATTATTATGATGCATTGAGACATTCTTGTGTCGGATATAGTGTGATNNCCGATACCGCCTCGCCGTGAGAAGAGCATGAGCATTTTCACCAATCGTAAGGCGCAAAAATTTGTTGAAAAGTTGCTTTGAAAAAGCTTCGGAAAAATGTTATAATAATATAAGGAAGGAGTGTGTCAATATGAATTATCAGATCGGCGAATATGTTGTATATAACGGAGTCGAGATCTGCCGTGTAGGAGAGACAGTCAAAAAAGACTTTACAGGAACGGGTGAAACAGATTATATCACACTATATCCGACACAAGCTCAGACCACGATCTATATTCCCACAGACAAAACCTCGGTGATGCTTCGTTCACTGCTGACAAAGGAAAAGGTCATGAAACTGATCGGACAGATGTCCGCGGCAGAGATCGAGCCGCATGATAATGCTGAACTTAATTATCAGGA
>DHYN01000086.1:4077-4274 GCA_002414125.1 Ruminococcus sp. UBA5129
TCGATCATCAGGATGATGCAGGAAATATATATCCGAAACCGCAGCCGTGTTAAGTCAGATAAACCATTTGTCAAAGCCGACAAAAAGATTTTTGATGCGGCGAAAAAGCTGATCGACAGTGAATTTGCTTTTGCACTGGGCATCAATGTCAGTGACGTTGAATCATTTATACAAAACGCTATTGCAAAATGAAAAAA
>DHYN01000086.1:4333-6153 GCA_002414125.1 Ruminococcus sp. UBA5129
TTTCACCGACTTTCGATCTGAAAGCGCCGAGACCCGATGTGATGAACATATTTCCGCCTGTATACGGGAAAAGTCCTTTGTCGTAGATGTCCGAGCGGCTGTTGAACAGCTCCGGCAACCAAGTGCCGGTATCCGAGTCGTAGGCAGGACCTTTTCCGAAAGGAAGCTGGATTATACCGCCGTGAGAGTCGCCGCAGACAGTCAGATCCGCGCCGAATTCGGAGTACGCCTCATAATTCGGAATGTGTGCAAGGAGCAGCGAAAAACGATCGCCGCTGAGGGAGAAAGCGTTGTTCAGATCGAAAGTCGGTGAAAAATAAACATTGTCTATGCCGAGGATCTGAATTTCATTTGCTCCAATAGTAATATACTCCTCTTTGTAGTCCATGACCTTGACGCCTGCATCACGGAGCATATCTATGTACTCATTTTCGTTGTCGTGCTCGCCGGGGACGAAATATACGGGATAGCCGCAGTCTATGATGCCCTCTGCAAGCTCTACAGCTTCAGACATGTGTTCATTTTCGTCACCGTTGGAGTACATATCGCCGAGAATGCATACGAGATCGG
This sequence comes from Ruminococcus sp. UBA5129, assembly GCA_002414125.1. GTDB lineage: Bacteria > Bacillota > Clostridia > Oscillospirales > Ruminococcaceae > Ruminococcus. The sequence continues at coordinate 4,904 of DHYN01000086.1, forward strand.
GTTCGCCCTTGTCGATCTTTTTGATCACCGAATCAATGCTCGGTCCGAAAAAAGATATGTGCATATCACTTATGACAGCGATCTTGAACTCGGTCTTGATTTTATCTGAAAAGACATTGACTCTCGTTTGCTTGACAGTAAAGTTGTTGAACACCCAAATCAGCAATATGACAAGTATAAATATCAGCAGCTTTTTTGCATTTATTTTCTTTTTCTTCTTTTTGGATTTGCCGTCTCCGCCGCCTTCGGGAGCAGGTGCGGGAGGCGCAGCGTTTTTTGTCTCAGCCATTATTTATTTCTCCTTAATGTGAACGTCGATCTGTTTATAGGGAATGCTTATACCGTTTGCATCGAAAGCAGTCTTGACCGCCTCGATCACGTTGTAGCGTGTGTAGAAATAGTCAGCGTTATTGACCCAGATGAGCACGTCAATATCTATCGAGCTTTCACTGTGCGAACGCATACGGACGATCGGCTCGGGAGCCTTTAAAATGAGCGGATCGTTCTTGATAACTTCAAGGATAAGCTCACGGGCAGCGGAATAATCCGAGTCGTATGAAATGCTGAATACGAGATCGGCACGTCTTGTGGGACTTTCGGTGAAATTGATGATCTTTGCATCGGAGACCTTGCCGTTCGGTATGAATATGGTCTTGTGGTCGGGCGTGACGATCTTAGTATAGAGTATGCTGATGGATTCTACCGTACCGACCGAATCGTCTATCTCGATCATATCGCCCGAAACGAACGGCTTTGAGAAGAGTATGATAAATCCTCCGCAGAGATTTGAAAGGCAGTTCTGCAAAGCAAGAGAGATAGCGAGACCTGCCGCACCGAAAATCGTGATGATAGATGTCATCGGGACGTTCGCGNNGTTCAGCAGGGTCATTGTCATCATGATGACGATCAGATAGAGTATGGTGCGGATGAGCGATACGAGAAAATTGCGCGCTGCATTGTCAAGCTTAGAGCGCTTTGTCGCTTTTGAGATTACCAGCGCTATCAGCTTTGCGATGACTATGCCTCCGATTAGGAAGATCGCAGCTATAACGAGTGACGGAATAGCCGCTTTGAATTTGTCGGCAACCTCGGTAAAGACAGATGTCGCCTTTGAGACCTCATTCTGGATGAGTTCCTCGTTGCTGTCGGCAGTATCGGCTAAGAGCCGTATATATTTTAACATTATATCATGACCTTTCGGGGTAGAGTACCAATACAATACCGCCCAGAGCCTGAGCGGTGCGAATAAG
>DHYN01000039.1 GCA_002414125.1 Ruminococcus sp. UBA5129
CAAGATCATTGACAAGTGTACACTTATTATCAAAATTTGTAGAAATGCTTCTTGACAAAGCTATGAATAGTATGTTATACTATAATAGTTGAAGTATAACTGCATCGCACGCCCATATAAAATAAAATATCTTGATAATTACACAATTTATACACATTTCAAAAGCAGGAGGTTATTATGTGGGAAGAGATCATTGAAAAACTTTCTCTGCTCGATCAGACACATCTTCTGAGATTTGTTGATGAACTGTCAGAGACGGAAAAGACGAAATTATTCGATCAGATCTCCGATCTCGATTTTTCCGTTCTTGATAACAATATAACCGATGAGATCCGCGGTGTGATTGAGCCTCCGTTTGCCATGAGCATTTCGGAAATCGAAAAAAACAGGGAACTCTACAGAGAAACAGGTATCCGTGCTATCCGTGACGGAAAGGTCGGTGCTGTGCTTCTTGCAGGCGGTCAGGGAAGTCGTCTCGGCTTTGAAAAGCCCAAGGGTATGTTTAACATCGGAGTAACCAAGAAACTTTATATCTTCGAGTGCCTTATCAACAACCTCCTCGAGGTCGTGAATGAGGCTCAGGCGTGGATACCGCTATTCATTATGACAAGTCCCCAAAACGATGCCGATACAAAGGAATTCTTCGCTCAGCATAACTACTTCGGGTACAACAAGGATAATATCCTCTTCTTCGTTCAGGATCAGCTCCCGACTGTCGATACGAACGGCAAGCTCATACTCTCCGGCAAGAGTGAGATCTCGACCGCTCCGAACGGAAACGGAGGATGGTACTCATCTATGCACAAGGCAGGCGTTTTCAAAATATTAAAGGAAAATAAAATGGAATGGCTCAACGTTTTTGCCGTTGACAACGTGCTCCAGCGTATCGCTGACCCCGTTTTCATCGGTGCTGTGATCGAGACGCGCCGCTCATCCGGCTCAAAGGTGGTCGCAAAGACTGATCCCGATGAGCGTGTCGGCGTAATGTGCCTCGAAGACGGCAAGCCGTCTATCGTCGAATACTACGAAATGACCGATGAGATGAGAAGCAGCCGCGAGCCCGATGGTACACTCTCGTACAATTACGGTGTCACGCTCAACTACCTATTCCGTCTTAAGGATCTTAATAATGCGCTCAAGGTGCAGTTGCCTCTCCACAAGGCATTCAAAAAAATACCATATATCGGCGAAAACGGACAGATAATAAGTCCGGATGAACCGAACGCTTATAAATACGAAACGCTCGTTCTTGATATGGTGAAGCTTCAGAATAGCTGCCTCGCTTTCGAGGTCGACAGAAGCAGGGAATTTGCTCCCGTAAAGAATAGAGAGGGCGTTGATTCCGTTGATACCGCCCGTGAACTCCTCAAGATCAACGGCATAGAGATCTGACCTTTTGACTGTCACAGCAGCTCGCATAGGCTGCGCAATACTGCATAACTTTCGGACTGACAGAATACATTATTTGTCTATATACGGCATTTAAGCAAAAACATTCTCCGAGACAGCGTCTCGGCATGACAAAATACGGTTTGCTTGATCCGCTCTNNGCATATATTATCACGGAAATTAGGTAATCATGCAAGCAGCAATTCAAACCACAAACCTCTTAACCGAGGAAAAAATAACGGAAATAACCCTACAGAACAAGGAACAGTCTGGTGTAACCGAATACCCTATCCTCGATTTTGACCAGCGTGCGCTCAATCTTCTCTGTACAGGTGTCAGCGAAACTCTCAAGCACACCAAGGTAAAACCCGCCGGCGGCTTGGCTTACAAGATCGTAAAGCGTGCTTTCGACATTGCAGCTTCCGCTGCTGCGCTTCTGCTTTTGCTCATTCCGTTTGCAATAATTTCCGTGATAATATATGCCGGTGACAAGGGAAACCCGTTCTTCTCGCAAGTTCGTCTCACCGAAAACGGCAAGCCCTTCCGCATGTATAAATTTCGCTCAATGTGCACAGACGCCGAGGCTAAATTCGCCGAGGTCCAGAAAAATAATCAGAGCAGCGGTCTCGCATTCAAATCCGATGACGATCCGCGCATCACTAAGATCGGCAGATTCATCAGAAAGACTTCGATCGACGAGCTGCCTCAGCTTTGGAACGTTCTTAAGGGCGATATGTCGATAATCGGTCCGCGTCCGCCTCTCCCGAGAGAAGTAGTTCTCTACACTCCCGAGCAGATGGACAGGCTTCTCGTAAAGGGCGGTCTTTCATGTATCTGTCAGACCGAGGGCAGAAGCGATATGGACTTTGATCTCTGGGTAGAAAGCGACATCGAATACATAAAAACCAGAAGCTGCGGTCTCGATATTAAGCTCATGTTCAAAACGATCGCAGCCGTGATTCTCCGCAAGGGCGCTAAGTAAGTTGTGAACCAAGAGTATGCAAAAACGTGCGCTCAGCTTGTAAATCAAACAGATCAAGGACATCCCGAGGGATGTCCTTTTATTTGCGTTTTTTGACAGATTTTTTTCGGTTTTTTTGCTTCAGGATATTGCATTTCGTCTGAAAATATGTTATTATATTCTTTAAGAGTAAATACCGTCTCGGCGGTAAATAATAAATCGTACACTTTGTACGGGTTTGGAGAAAGTTATGCCAAAGAAACAGGATATCAACAAGATCATGATTATCGGCTCGGGTCCTATCATTATCGGACAGGCGTGCGAGTTTGACTACTCGGGCACTCAGGCTTGTAAGGCTCTGAAAAAGCTCGGCTACGAGATCGTACTTGTAAACTCGAATCCCGCAACTATCATGACCGATCCCGATGTCGCAGACATCACCTACATCGAACCCCTCAACCTCGACAGACTCACTCAGATCATAGATAAGGAGCGTCCCGATGCTATTCTCCCCAACCTCGGCGGACAATCCGGTCTCAACCTCTGCTCTGAGCTCGGTGAGGCAGGAGTTCTCGACAAATATAACGTAAAGGTCATCGGCGTTCAGCTCGATGCTATAGAGCGCGGCGAGGACCGTATTGAATTTAAGAACACAATGATCGAGCTGGGGATCGAAATGCCCAAAAGTCAGGTAGCTTATTCGGTTGACGAGGCTGTAAAGATCGCCGAACAGCTCAAGTACCCCGTTGTTCTTCGTCCCGCTTACACAATGGGCGGTGCAGGCGGCGGTATGGTCTACAACGTTGAGGAGCTTAAAGTGGTCTGCGCTCGCGGACTTCAAGCAAGTCTCGTGGGACAGGTTCTCGTTGAGGAATGCATCAGCGGCTGGGAAGAGCTTGAGCTTGAGGTAGTCCGCGATGCCGATAACAACATCATCACTGTTTGCTTTATCGAAAATATCGACCCCATCGGCGTTCATACAGGCGACTCATTCTGCTCTGCTCCTATGCTCACTATCTCCGAGGATGTACAAGCTGAGCTCCAGAAGCAGGCATACAAGATCGTTGAAGCCATCGAGGTTATCGGCGGCTGTAACTGCCAGTTCGCTCACGACCCCGTTTCCGGCAGGATCGTTGTCATCGAGATCAACCCCAGAACCTCGCGTTCATCGGCTCTCGCTTCAAAGGCTACCGGCTTCCCGATCGCACTCGTTTCCGCAATGCTCGCATGCGGTCTCACTCTCGATGAGATCCCCTGCGGCAAGTACGGCACTCTCGACAAGTATGTTCCCGACGGAGACTACGTTGTTATCAAGTTCGCTCGCTGGGCATTCGAGAAATTCAAGGGCGCTGAGGATAAGCTCGGAACTCAGATGAGAGCTGTCGGCGAGGTAATGAGCATCGGCAAGACGTACAAGGAAGCTTTCCAAAAGGCTATCAGAAGCCTTGAAACAGGCAGATACGGTCTCGGCTTCGCAAAGAACTTCAACGAGCTCTCAAAGGACAAGCTCCTTGCAATGCTCCGCTATCCCACAAGCGAACGCCAGTTCGTTATCTATGAAGCTCTCAGAAAGGGAGCTTCGATCGAAGAAATATATCAGCTCACAAAAATCAAACACTGGTTCTTACAGCAGATGCTTGAGCTCGTTGAAGAGGAAAACGCTCTCCTCGATATGAAAGGCAGTGTTCCGGAGGAAAGCATTCTCCGTCAGGCTAAGCTCGACGGCTTCAGCGACCGCTACCTCAGCCGGCTCCTCGAGGTTTCCGAGGAGGACATCAGAAACGCTCGTCTCGGCTGCGGCATCCGCGAGGCTTGGGAGGGTGTTCATGTAAGCGGTACTGAAAATGCCGCATACTACTACTCTACATATCACCTCGATGAGGACAAGAGTCCTGTAAATACTGATAAGCCGAAGATCATGATACTCGGCGGAGGTCCAAACAGGATCGGTCAGGGTATCGAGTTCGACTATTGCTGCGTTCACGCCGCTCTCGCCCTCAAAAAGATGGGCTTTGAGTCGATCATCGTAAACTGCAACCCCGAGACCGTTTCCACCGACTATGATACTTCCGATAAGCTCTATTTTGAGCCGCTCACACTTGAGGATGTACTCAGCATCCACGATAAGGAAAAGCCCGTTGGCGTTATAGCACAGTTCGGCGGACAGACTCCGCTCAACCTCGCAAGCGATCTCAAGAAGTACGGCGTAAATATTCTCGGAACAACTCCCGAAACGATCGACCTCGCTGAGGACAGAGACCACTTCCGCGCTATGATGGACAAGCTCGGCATCCCGATGCCCGAGGCAGGTATGGCGGTAAACGTTGACGAGGCTCTCGAGATCGCAAACCGCATTGGATATCCCGTAATGGTTCGTCCTTCCTACGTTCTTGGCGGCAGAGGTATGGAGATCGTTCACGATGACGATATGATGCGAGTATACATGTCGGCGGCTGTCGGTGTAACTCCCGATCGTCCAATTCTCATCGACCGCTTCCTCAACCACGCTACGGAGTGCGAGGCTGATGCTATCTCGGACGGAACAAACTGCTTCGTTCCCGCTGTTATGGAGCATATCGAACTCGCAGGCATCCACTCGGGTGACTCCGCTTGTATCCTCCCTGCAAAAAATCTCACCGAGAAGCAGATCGAAACTATCAAGGACTACACAAGAAAGATCGCCGTTGAGATGAACGTATGCGGTCTCATGAATATGCAGTACGCTATCGAGGGCGACACCGTTTACGTTCTCGAGGCTAACCCGAGAGCTTCAAGAACCGTTCCGCTCGTATCAAAGGTGTGCAGCATCAACATGGTGAAGATCGCAACAGAGATCATCACTTCATCTATCACAGGCAATCCCTCTCCCGTTCCCAAGCTTAAGGACAAGGTCATCGGTCACTACGGCGTAAAGGAGGCTGTATTCCCGTTCAATATGTTCCAGGAGGTAGACCCTGTCCTCGGACCTGAGATGCGCTCAACAGGTGAGGTTCTCGGTATCTCACCGTCATTCGGCGAGGCTTACTACAAGGCTCAGGAGGCTACTCAGACAAGGCTTCCGCAGGAGGGCACGGTTCTCCTCAGCGTATGCAACAGAGACAAGCCTGAGCTTATCGACATCGCTAAGGCATTCAGCGAGCTCGGATTCAAGATCATTGCTACAGGCAGAAGCTACGAGATGATAAAGGAGGCAGGCATTCCCTGCGACCGCATCTTCAAGATCTATGAGGGCAGACCCAATATAGCCGATGAGATCGCGAACGGAGAGATCCAGCTCATTATCAATACTCCTGCCGGAAAGACCTCGGCTCATGATGACAGCTATATCAGAAAGGCTGCTATCAAGCACCGCGTTCCATACATCACCACAATGGCTGCCGCTAAGGCAAGCGCAGAGGGAATCAAGGCTATCAAGCAGAATACCCACTTCGGCGTAAAGTCGCTTCAGGCTCACCACGCTGATATAAAATAATTCACTCTAATCACAGGCGGCAGAGATTTGCCGCCTGTTTTTTGAATTGCNNCGTATATGACTCGAGATCATAAATACTATGGCGTTAAAACTTCTACAGGCAGCCTCTAAAAGCGCATCTTTGAATATATATCACACCTTGTTATCATAATTGATCCTGTTGGCGATCGCATACTTCTCAGCATATGAACCGCGCGGAGCATGGATAGTGATATTCTCGGCACAGTAGTCAAAAGCCGAATCTTCAATATATGTCACGCTCGCAGGAACAGTGACGTTCGCGAGCTTGCGGCAGTACTCGAAAGCTCCGTCACATATCTCGGTGCAGCCGTCAAGGATAACAACTGACTCAAGCGAATCGCAGTACTCGAACGCATTTCCGCCGATCTTCTTAACGCTTGACGGAATGGTGATCGTCTTGAGCTGCTTACAATAATGGAACGCCTCAGCGCCGATCTCGGTAGTACCGTCAGGGACAGTGAATGTCTCAAACTCGGAATATTCATACTGAGCAGGACGGATAACGGTTGACATATCCCTCTCAACATACTCGGCAGGAGTATTGTCGTATGGGATGTCAAAGTTCTTTGCAAAGTGCTCGGCATAGGAATCGGCCTCAACATGGAATTTGACAGAATTGCTTGCACCAAATGCGCTCATGCCCATGCTTGATACCGAGGCAGGTATATTCACATCGGTGAGCGATGAACAGCTCCAGAATGCGGTATCGCCGATTTTCTCAACACCGTCAGCAATGTTGACGTATTCGAGCGCAGGACAGCTCCAGAATGCAGTGCCGTCGATCTTCTTCACTGTTGAAGGTATCTCAACTGCCATTATATGTTCAACGCTCCAAAAAGCGTGCTCAGCGATCTCGGTTATTCCCTCGGGAATAACGACATAGCTCTCGACACCGCTGTATTCCGTGAGGACAGTGCCCTTAACTATGAAGCCTTGCTTTCTCAGCTCAGATGCGTTCAGCGCACCGCTCGTCTTATCATTTGAGGGCTTTGTCTCCTCGTTTTTTTCAGTTGCCTCGGGAGCTTCGGTTTCCTTTGGTGCTTCAGTTTCCACGGAAACTTCCGACTCCTCAGATTCGGAGCTTTCGTCCTTTTCCTTATCCTTGTCTCGCTCGGAGCTTTCCTCACTGATCTCGGTATCGGACAAGGACACATCATCTTTCTCAGATGTCTTGCCGCATGAGCTCAAAGCTGCTATAAAAACAAGCGACATAACTGCCGCAATGATCTTCTTTGTCATTTTTCAGCACCTCCATAATACTAAAGGCAGCACCGCACAAACTCGCGTTCTGCTTTAATTTATATTATAGCACTTTTCCTGAAATTGTCAAGCGTTTTCTTTTTCTACGAGCAACAGCATTTGCTTTTATGCATGCAATATCGAGACGGCATTAGGANNCCCTGAACCCTCCGCCAAAGGGATTTAGAATTCCTTTGGAATCCCACCGAAAATCGCCTATTGACATTTCAGCAAAAATCGAATATAATATAGATGATAAAGCAAAAGGCGCAGCAATTAGAGTAGCTTTCATGCGGTCTTTCAGAGAGTGTCGGGACGGTGCGACGGCACAGACGGTGGAGTGAAGTGCAATTGTCAGCTTCGGGGAGGAAACAGCAGTATTCCCCGACGTCCCCCTCGTTACGGGATTTGAGTTATAAATCGGAGTGGGACCGCGTACATACGCCTCTGAGGGAAAATTTCCTCGGGGTGTTTTGTTTTTTATAAAGGAGATAATCATGTTCAAACAGCTTAAAGAAGATATTGCGCTTATAAAGGAGCGTGACCCTGCAGCAAGAAGCTCCTTTGAGATATTGATGACGTACCCGAGCCTTCGCGCACTCAGGAGCTATCGGCGTGCGAACTGGTTCTACCGCCGCGGATTCTTTACGATCGCAAGGATGATCTCTCAGCGCGCCCGAAATAAGACGGGAATCGAGATACATCCGGGAGCAACTATCGGAAAGGGACTGTTCATCGACCACGGAATGGGTGTCGTCATCGGCGAGACCGCTGTTATCGGAAACAATTGCCTCATATATCAAGGCGCAACGCTCGGCGGTACGGGTAAGGACAAGGGTAAACGTCACCCGACCCTCGGCGACAATGTTCTCGTTGGCGCAGGAGCAAAGGTGCTCGGTCCGTTCAAGGTCGGCAGCAACGTCAAGATCGCGGCGAATGCGGTAGTGCTCAACGCGATCCCCGATGACTGCACGGCAGTCGGAGTCCCTGCGAGGATCGTCAAACGCAAGGGTGAAAAGGTCAGTCAGTGCAAGGTCACTCAGGATATTGACCAGATCCATATTCCCGATCCCGTTTCTCAGGAGCTTTGCCGCATGGAGGTCGAGCTTGAGCGCCTGAAGAAGCGTCTCGGCGAGCTTGAAAACAGGTCTTGACAAAAAATCTGCACTCGTGATATAATTAAGCATGAGTGCTGTACATAACGGTAGGCGGTTCTCCCGTAAGGGAGGTGATAGCTATGGTGATATTCGGCGAGCTTTTCCAGTTCACGATAATGATGACCGGAGTTATCTCTCTTTGCTATCTTATTTTTCATAATAAGAATAAGTAAAGCTTTTTATTCCACATAAAAAGAAAAACCGCCCACATCTCCAAACTGCGGCGGTTATTTCTTTTCAAACCAAAACATAAAGGAGAACCGCTTATCGCAGCGCTCTCTTTTTATCTATTATATCATATAAGCCGAAAAATGTCAATAAGCAAAGTCGTTTCACCGTGTCATATAATACGGAAAAATACACAAAACCGAAAGGAAGATCATCATGCAGTTATACAACACACTGTCACACAAAAAAGAAGAATTCATCCCCAGAACGGCAGGCANNGCATGTACACCTGCGGACCGACCGTTTACCACTACGCACATATCGGAAACCTCCGCAGCTACATTATGGAGGACATTCTTGAGAAATATCTCCGCTTCACAGGACTCGATGTGAAGAGAGTCATGAACATCACCGATGTCGGTCATCTCACCAGTGACGGCGATACAGGCGATGACAAAATGCTCAAGGGCGCTAAGCGTGAGCACAAGACCGTCATGGAGATCGCAGCCTTCTACACCGATGCTTTCTTCGCAGACTGCAAAAAGCTCAACATCAAGACTCCCGATGTCGTTGAACCTGCTACCTCCTGCATTGACGAGTTCATCCGCGTGATCGAAAGTCTCATCGAAAAGGACTATGCCTACGAGGCAGGCGGCAACATTTACTTCGACACATCCAAGCTTGAGAAATACTACGTTTTCAACGATTTCAAGGAGGAGGATCTTGCTGTAGGTGTCCGCGAGGGCGTTGAGGAGGACTCCAACAAGCGCAATAAGGCAGATTTCGTGCTCTGGTTCACCAAATCCAAGTTTGACGATCAGGAGCTGAAGTGGAACAGCCCGTGGGGTATCGGCTATCCCGAACTCGTCAATGCAGGAGGTA